>JBEIMO010000127.1:0-5604 GCA_040378625.1 Verrucomicrobiia bacterium
AGCCCTCGATCCGAAGCGGTTATTGAATCCCGGGAAGTTTGTTTAAGGACAGGATTACCATGATTTACAGGAATTGATTGGGGGTCTGAGGCGAATCACAAAACGGAGATTCATTTTAGTTATAAATATTTTCACCTCTGTGACCTCTGTGGCTAATTCTTCTGAATTCGAGTTAATTCTGTCGAAAACCTATTTGGTGAGTTGAACCACCGCCTGCACCACTCGTTCCATGGGAATTTCCTCCATGCAGCGGAAATCGATTGGGCACTCACGGAGGAAGCAGGGACTGCATTCGACTTTTTGCCGAATCACAACACTGCGAGCGCCTCGAGGACCGGTCGCCGCAGGTTCAGTGGATCCAAAAATGGAAACAAGCGGCGTTCCCAGAAAATCAGCCAAGTGCATCGTGCCGGTATCATTCGTCACCAATCCTGTAACTTTCGAAAGAAGATCCATCAACTCCTCGAGTGAGGTTTTTCCAGTGAGGTCGGTCACATTGGGAATTCCCGCTGAGATATGGGAGGCGATTTTGGAATCAACCGCCGTTCCCACAATCACCCAATGGCAATCGATTTTCTCATTCACGTGAAGCAAGAGTTGGCGAAAGTTATCGGCGGGCCAACGTTTGGCTGATCCGTATTCCGCCCCCGGACAAACCGCTATTACACGTTCCTTGCGGTTCGTCTTCCAGAGCGGGCTTGAAGGCGGTCGGGCATCTGCACTGCAACGATCCGCAATGCTCCAGTAAATATCCGCCTGATGCAGCAACTCACCCGGACGAGCTTTCGGACGCGGAATAATTTGATTCAAAAAGAACGAGCGGTAGTGGCCTTTGAACCCAACCCGGCGAGGAATTCCAGCCAACCAAACCTCCAAAGCCGATCGAAGCGAATTCGGCATAAGAACGGCTACCTCAAACTTGCCGCGCAGTTTTTGAGCAATTGAGAAAACGGATTCGTTTTTTTCAAACTCTATGACTTCATCCACATCCCCCACCCTGCGCCAGAGGCCAGCCAATTTAGCAGGAGCAAGAACCGCAACCCGTGCATCCGGACGGCCGAGTTTAAACGCCCGAACGGCATCAATACTCATCACGGCATCGCCCAGCCAATTCGGCGACCTCACAACCATGCGAAACGGATTTGGCTCCGGCGCGGATTCGGGAAGATAAATGCCGCGTTTGACTTTATTGAGAAGAAAATTCGGGGAGGGAGTTTTCCAGCGGTTATGAACCCAGAACCAATCTGCGGGAGAAACACGGACTTGTTTTTCGAGAGCAAGATTGATGTCGAGAGTGAGTTGTTCAGGATTTTCAGCCTTCCAAGGAATTTCCTCACCCAAAACTACCCGCCATTGCGCGAATCCTTTTGTGTAGATCGCGGCGGGAATGATAACGGCATTGGTGCGAATTGCGAGAGTCGCAGCGAGAGGACTGGTGGAACTCAGACGATTAAAAAATGGCGTCCACATACCTCCGTCGCCCGCATGCTGATCCACCAGAACACCGAGTATCCCTGGTTCGCGGAGAAGCTGCATCGCCTCATTGAAGCCTTTTTTTCTATCGAAGGTTTGAACCCCCAATCGGCGGCGGTCTTGATTAACGAGATCATCCACCAACTTGTTGTGCAGGGATTGATACACCGTGCCAAACTTCGTTCCGGGCAATTGGAAAACAATCTGCGCGTAAAGTTCCCAATTTCCGATATGATTGATCGCCAGCAGAACAGGGCGGCCAGCGGCGATATTTTCCCTGATGGCGTCGAGATTTTCTATTTTGGCTATGCGGAAGATCTCCTTTTGCGAGAGGGCAGGCACTTTAAAAGCGCTCACGGCATTTGCCCCCATTGTGATGAAATGACGGAATGTCAGCGCGCGAATTTCCTGTTTCGACATTTCCTGACCAAACGCAATCGTCAGATTTTCCCTTGCGAGCCGCCGGTAGCCGGGCAGGATAAACCAAAGAAATGCACCGATCGACTGACCAAGCACAAAGCAAACGGACAGCGGCAACCGTCGGATCAACCCAACGGTCAACAATGCAAGAATGTAAACCAAACGATCTGCCATGATGGAATCAACATTGGACACTAAAGGAAAAAGAACTGAGACGGAAACCAATTCCACCCCGCCGGGCGGCGTGGTCGGCATTTTGGGAGGAGGTCAACTTGGCCGCATGGTTGCCATCGCTGCCCGCCGCATGGGCTATCGCGTCCACGCTTTTGAGCCACAGTCCGATTGCCCCGCCGGTCAGATTTGCGATTTGGAGGTGAATGCACCCTACTCCAATACCGAGGCCCTCCAAGAATTCGCACGGGGAGTTGATGTCATTTCGTTTGAATTTGAAAACATCCCACGCAACGCGATTGAGACCGTTGCCGCGCTTCGTCCCGTGCATCCACGCGGTGAGGTTCTCCACATTTGCCAAAACCGGGAACGCGAAAAAAACTTCCTCCACTCGCATGGTTTCCCATGCGCCCCATTTCGAGTCGTGGACTCCGCAGAAAGTCTGGCGAAAGCCTTAAAGGAAATTGGAACGCCATCCGTGTTGAAGACCGCGGATTTTGGCTACGATGGCAAAGGTCAGATCAAACTGACTGGCGAGGTCGATGCCAATGAAATCTGGAAGCGCTTCGGTGCACCTCGAGGCGTTTTGGAAAAATGGATTCCTTTTGTCGCGGAGCTTTCCGTCATCTGCGCCCGCGGACTCGATGGTGAAGTCGTGCCATTTCCCGTTTCTGAAAATCAGCATGTGAACCACATCCTCGACCTTTCGATTGTTCCAGCCCGCTTCCCCAAAGAGGTTCTTGAAAACGCCACGAGCCTCGCTTCAAAAATCACCGAAGCCCTCGATGTCGTCGGTCTTCTCGCTGTCGAATTTTTCCTGACTGATGATGGTCAACTACTCGTTAACGAACTGGCTCCCCGCCCGCACAATTCAGGTCACTTCACCTTTGACGCCTGCGTGACCAGTCAGTTTGAACAACAACTCCGCGCCGTCTGCGGATTGCCACTCGGCTCCCCCGACCTCCTCCGTCCAGTCGTCATGTGGAATATTCTCGGCGACCTCTGGAAAAATGGCGAACCCGACTGGTCGAAGATCTTATCGAACCCCATGGCCAAACTTCACCTCTACGGTAAAAGCGAAGCCCGCCCCGGACGAAAAATGGGGCACGTCTGCGTCATGGCAGAATCTACTGAGGACGCTATCCAAATAATCGATCGGATGAAGAAGGCTATTTAAGATAGCCGTGATTCACTTTCTAAAGCCTGAATCCGACAAACATCAGCTGAACAAAGCCGTATTATTACTTATTGATCTCCAAAAAAAGTTTTTGGATATTTGCCTCGCATGAAAAAAACCACTCTTCTTACTATTGTCACCAGCACAGCCATTTTAACGGGATGCACAACCGAGGTTGGTCCTGACGGCCGTCAGCGCTCCGCTATGACCCCGATGGGCGCAGCTGTTCTGCAAACCGCAACAGCCGCTGGCATCGGAGCTGGCACTGGCGCCATGATGCGCGGAGCCAATCCCGTTGCTGTTGGAGCCGTCTCGGCCGGCGCAGGCAGCGTGGGATCCCAAGTCATCAACTCATTCATTCCAAAATCCAGAACCGGCGGTGACGCCCCTCAGGTGCAGCAATCCAGCAACCAACAACTTTTCATCCGTAGCTCAGACGGAAGTTTTGTTCCTGCCAATGTCAGCTACATCCAACAACCCGATGGCAGCTACATTCCCTCCTATCCCAGAGGCCGCCAACTCTTCCGCCAACTACCCAACGGAGGATTCGCACCAATCAACTAAACCACTTTAACACAAAACCGGAGGTTGTGCCCAAGCGGGCTCGCCTCCGGTTTTTTTGTGTTTCCGTGAATTTATCGGTGCGTCCGGAGGCCACGCCCTACCAATCAATGCTTCACTCTCGAGTCGAGCGTGCTCCCTTTATTTGGGGTTCCGGGAGTTTTTGAAACGAAAAACCACCAGCCCAAAGCTCGGTTCATGATTTGGGAACCGAGCGTTTGATGCTGGTGGTTACGTTTTTTAAACTTTTATTAAACGATTTTCGGTATTACTCGACGCGGCGTAGGACCACGTTGTCCACCAGAACGTTTGATTTGTTCTGAGTGAATATCATCACTTGGATAAACTTTGTTCCGGGCCAGAACTTACCTGACTCTTGACCGGTTGTGGACACACCGGAACGGGTGCCTTTGAATTCCACCCATTGGTCTGCAACAGTTTTGCTCTCGACCCAAATAGCGCCACCTTGGGCTCTATGCTGGCGCACTTTGGTGCCTGCAGCAAAATTGGCGTTCAATGGCTTGGCAAGTTCCACCTCCCACTGCCCGTCAGTTTGACGAATCGCTTTGATTCCAAGTTCGCTAATGTTGCGGTTGGGAAAATCGGCGAATGCGCCTGAATCATCCACATTAAATGCAACGCATCCAAATTGTGGCGTCGACTTTTCATCGAATGCCCAAGCTTGGCCGTTTTCGATTTTCAATACGGTAGCGCCCTTCGTTGCCGCCTCGCGCAACTTGGTTCCCGTATCTTTGATTGCTGTGATGTGCTCACTAAGAATCGGTTTTTTGTCTGCATCCAAGGGACGAAATCCCAAATGCGATGTGCCACTTCCTTCCTCAGCCACCATAAAGCCAGAGAGCTCGTAGCGGGCTTTCGGATCCACCTCGATAACATCAGCAGATGTCGCTGTTCCATTGGGTTTCAATACGAACGACTTCGTTCCCTGCTGGGCTTTGTCTGATGTCGATGCGAAGCCAGACCAACCAGATATATCGCCGGTTTCCGCCCCGCCGTTTTTAATAAGGTTTGCCGCAGGAGCCTGAGCTTGAAGCATGCAGGGGGCTGCCACCATGGCTACCGCAAACGAGAGTTTGGCGATGCGCGCGTTTATGATTGTATTCAGTTTTTTCATACTTTGTTGATTAGGTTTTTGTTTGGTTTTTCTGGGGTAGAAAATGGTTTTTTCGACGAATGCGAAATGCGAAATTTTTGCGCGGCAGCGTTGATTTGGTAGTGCCCGGGCGTCCTGACCCGCCGCAAGATTTTACAGTGATTCGCATGGAAGCTTTGCTACTGGGGAATACAAAGGGGGAATGCATATGTGGTGCTCGTGAAGTGCATGCGAGAACTTAAATACGAAAAGGTATGCGTCAACACGTTTTTGGGTTATTTGAATTATTCCAAGGGGCCGGGCGATGACCTATCTCCGAACTGCACCGGATCATGAGTTTTGTTCACTCGGCAAGGTTCAGGGTAAAGCATCAGATGAAACCGGAAAGGAGGACTTTAGGGGTGTCGAGGTTGTCCGGCCACGGAAGCACGGTGGGAATGCCGGGATAGATGTCGAAGAAGTTGTCGGCCAGCGGTTGTTCTCCATCGAGGTCGAGGCAGACGCGCCAGGCGAAGGTGTCGCTGGTGAAGACAGCTTTGTCGCCTTTGCGGGTGATACTCACCTTGGCCTTGGGCCATTTCATTTCGCGGAAGAGCGGCAGGATGAGGCAATCGCGGGCGATCTCAGCGTCCTCGTTGGAAAGGACGGCAAAGGCCACATGCGTCTTGATGCCGAGCTTGTCCCACTG
>JBEIMO010000128.1:0-5575 GCA_040378625.1 Verrucomicrobiia bacterium
CAGTGATGACCAGTTCCACAGGCTGGCCAACAACGGATGTGGGACTACTCAAACCAGCCGTGACTTCCTGGGCCACAAGCGCCGCAGCACTCAAAACCAGAAGACATAGCCAGAGAATGGTCTTTTTCATTAGCATCTTTTTACCAATCCCTGAGCACATCTTGCGAGGTTTGCTGTTGCATGAGATTCACCTTTTCCTCCTCGTTGCGAAGGGAATTAAGCAGTCCCCGAGCTTGTGCAGGACTCATTTGTTTCTCTTCTTCCTGAGCCTCGGCTTGTTGAGCTTCATTTTTCTCGGGCTTCTTGTCTTTGGGTTCAGGCTGCGAGTTTTTTAGATCGCCTTCTTTTTTATCGCCTGGAGTCGGCGTGGGGGTGGGTTGATCTGGCCGATCGGAGGGATCGGATTGGTCTTTTTTTTGCTGCTCGTCCTTTTTGTCTTCGGAGTCCTTCTTTTGCTGGTCTTTGGGGTCCTCTTTTTTGTCTTCTTTTTTCTCGTCCTTCTTGTCGTCTTTTTGCTGCTGTTTTTGTTGTTCCTGTTTTTCGAGATCCTCGATGAGCTTTTTGACAAGATCGCGGTTTTCCTGAGCTAGTTTGTTGTCCGGGTTCAGCTTGAGTGCTTCGCTATAGTGCTCGATGGCACTTTTCCAATCGGTCTTTTTGGCATCGTTTTCCTTTGCGCCCTCGCCTTTTCGAACAAGCGAATTGGCGAGATTGTAAAAAGCATTTTCACGAAACTTGGGATCTTCTGCCAAAAGAGCATCCGTAAAATGCGAGACGGCCTGATCAAAGTTCCCCAATTTGTAAGCGGACGTTCCGGCATTAAATTGCAATTGGCGCGAGGCCGGTTGGGACTGAAGCCCCTTGCTAAAAACCTCGGCAGCTTTTTCATACTGACCGCTTTGATATTCCGCGATGCCCGGCGCATCGGCTTGGGCAGATGCAGAGAAAGCCACAAAACCAAACAGCGCGACAACTGCGCGGGATACCTGTCGTTTTCGATCACCCACCAGCAGAGACAGCGCCAAGCAGACCGTTGCAACACCAAGCGGCCATTGGTAACGCTCCATCGGTTGACGGGCTGTAAAAACGCCACCTTCGTTCATTTCCATTGGTTCGATGCCCCTTTGAAACACATCGCGTGCGGCATCCGACCCAATCTGCACATAAAAACCGCCCGTGGCTGAGGCCATTTCATTTAATCGGGCAGCATCGAGCTTTGAAGTCACCGGCTTGCCCGAACGATCCCTCACAAAATCCTGACGACCATCTTCCGTGCGAATCGAAATCAGAGATCCTTCAGGAGAACCAATTCCCACCGTAAAAATCCGGACTCCCTCCTGGGCCGCTTGTTTGGCAGCAGCAATGCCATCGGCATCCAACTCTTCGCCATCGGTTAAAATCACCAATGCACGAGTCTGTCCCTCGGCTTTTCCAAAGGCTTCGCGGGCTGTTGTGATGGCTGCAGCAATGTTTGTTCCTCCTTTGGGAATGACATTGGTATCCAGTTCATCAAGTGCGTTTGTTACAGCGGCATAATCGAGGGTAAGAGGTGCCTGAAGAAACGAGGAACCCGCAAAGGCGATAAGGCCGATGCGATCGCCTTGCAGCAAGCTCACAAGATCCTGAGTAAAGAGCTTGGCGCGCTTCAATCGATCTGGGGCAATATCCGTCGCCAACATGCTGCGTGAGGTATCCATGGCAATGATGACGTCGCGGCCCTTCTGCTTCGTTTCCTTTTCAATAAAACCCTTGCGCGGTTGCGCGAGTGCGATGAATCCAAATCCCAAGGAAGCCAACAGAAGGGATGCACGAATAATCCGACGCGAAGAACTCACCGAACCCGCCAATTGCAGTCTCAACCTCGGTGCGACAATTTTTTCCACAAGCGATTGGCTGCGCCGGCGTGCCCATACAAAGACAGCGGCCAGAATCGGCAGCAACAAAAGAAACCAGAGGCGCTCCGAGGCGCCAAATGTCAGGGCAGACGTCTCCATAGCGTTTGGGAAAGCAACATTTCAAGAGCCAGACAAGCCAGCCCGGGAATCAGGAACCATTGAAACAAGTCGCGGTAGTGTGCGGTTTTTTCGACCTCGACCTTGGATTTCTCGAGCTTGTCGATTTCCGCAAAGATCGTCTTGAGCGACTGCGTGTCAGTCGCGCGGAAGCATCGGCCATTCGTTATATTTGCTATGTCCTGAAGCGTCTTCTCATCCATTTTCACCAGAACATTGCGATAGACAGTGCGCCCAAACGCATTCGTCACAGGAAATGGCGCCTCGCCCTCCGTTCCCGCACCAATTGTATAAATCCTGATCCCCAGCGCCTTCGCTGCCTCCGCCGCAGTGAGGGGCATTACCTTCCCTGCGTTGTTGTCACCGTCTGTTAAAAGAACAACGAGCTTTGTTTTTGCCTCCTTGTCCTTCAAGCGATTGGCTGCTGAGGCAATGGCAGAACCGATCGCCGTTCCATCCTCCACCAATCCGATCCGCAGACGATCAAGGTTTTTGATCAACCAATCATGGTCAAGCGTCAGGGGACTCACCAAATACGGCCTGCCTGCAAACGCAATGATGCCGATCCGATCATTCGGCCTCTCTCGGATAAATTGCTCGGTAACGCGTTTAACGGCTTCAATGCGATTTGCGCGGCTGTTTCCAATGGTAAAATCCTCCGCCAGCATTGAACGGGAAACGTCCAGCACCAGCATGATATCAACCCCTGTGGCTTGAACGCGGGTGACAACGCGCCCCAACTGCGGACGCGCCAGAGAAATAATAAAAAGGGCCAACGCCAAATACGTGAGGCCAGCAAGAATGGCTCCCGACTTCGAGCGGCGACGATGGCCCACTTTCAGCAAGGCAGCCGTGCTGGAAAACCGGATTCCAGCAGTGCCTCCAAACTTCCCTTTTAAAAAAGCCAAGACCGGCAACAGCAAAAGCAAAGCCAGCACCCAAGGGTGTGCGAAAGAGAAATCAGACAGCGCCTTCATTTCTTTGGCTTTTCAGACTGCACCTCTCCGCGAACAAGGCGAACAGCGGTTTCCAGTAGATCGAGCATTTCGGGTTCACCCGCCTCGGCACGAGCAAATTTGAGAAGGTCAGTGCGCTCGAGAAGAATCGCAATCCCCGCTTTTTCATTTTCTGAGAAGACATCACTCACCCCCATTGTTTCGAGAAATTCCAAGGAGGTTTGCTTCGTCGCCTGCAGACCATGCTCAGACTGGATGTAACGCCGAACCACATCGGATACGGAAACACCAAATTGATATGGCTCCGCTCCAGCAATGCGACTTCGGAGGAGATCCAACCCTGCCAATGCCTGCTGACCGTGGGTGAGCGGAGGTTTTTTACGGACGAGAAGTTTTCGAAGCCCCCATAAAATTCCGCCCAATAGAATCAACGCGAGAAGACCAACGAGAATCGTCAACCACAGCGGATACGGCCAAAACCAGACTGGTCCGACAATATCATGAATAGGAGCAGGTGTGGGAGAAGCTGGATTCATGCGACCATGCGACGTTCGCGTTGTTGAAAGAAAGCCCGCAGCGCAATGAGATAATCCTCCCCAGTCGAAAGCGGAACAATATCCACCCGGCGACTGCGTAGAAGTTTCTCGAGAGAACGTGTGCGTTTTTCTCCAGAATCCGCCAACCCGCGCCGAACCGCTTTACTGCTGGTATTGATATCGATTTGCTCGCCGGTTTCCGCATCCTCAAATGTAACGACACCAACATCAGGAAGATCACATTCACCGGGATCGGTAACCGTCATGGCAACCAGATCATGTCGCCGACTACTGACGGTCAGGGCTTTTGCAAAATCCGAGGAGATGAAATCAGAAATCATGAAAACAACCGCCTTGCGAGTGATGACGCGGTTCATGTAGTCCAGCGCCTCAGCGAGATCGGTTCCGCGACCTTGAGGTTCGAAAAACAGCATTTCGCGGATCAGTCGCAATGTGTGGAGGCGTCCCTTCTTGGGAGGAATAAACAACTCCACCTGATCGGTGAAAAGCAGGAGTCCCACCTTGTCGTTGTTGTTGATCGCGCTGAAAGCCAGAATCGATGCGACTTCCGCAGCCAACTCGCGTTTACTGAGCTCTACACTGCCGAACATACCGGAGGCACTGACATCCACCACCAGCATGACGGTCAACTCGCGTTCCTCGGTAAATTTTTTGATGTAGGGCGCATTCATTCGTGCGGTGACATTCCAGTCGATCGCGCGAATTTCATCGCCTGGCGCATATTCGCGAACCTCCTCGAAATTCATTCCCCGACCCTTGAAAACACTATGGTATTGCCCCGCGAATGAGGAATTGACCAAACGACGGGTTCGCAACTCCAGTCGGCGGATTTTTTTGAGAATCTCTTTCGGATCGCGCGTCATGCGGCAATAAGCATTCGGATAAACTTTAGGAAAACGAATTTCCCCAAAATCAAGGAACTGGAACCCCGGCGAAAATCTGTTCGATCACCATCTCGGTTGTTACCGACTCGGCTTCGGCTTCAAAGCTCACACCAATGCGGTGGCGCAGGACGTCCAGCCCGACACTTTTGACATCCTGAGGTGTCACGTATCCCCTCCCGGCAATGAAGGCATTCGCCTTGGCAGCCAAAGTGAGGAAAATCGTGGCACGCGGGGATGCGCCGTAGCGGATCATTCCATCGAGCTTCAGTTTGCACGATGCGGGATCGCGGGTCGCCCAAACGATATTGACGATGTAGTCTTTAACACGGTCATCCACATAAATATCGTTCACCACGCTGCGGGCGCGAATAATTTCCTCCGCCCCGACCACCGCTTCCACATTGAGTTTGGGAGAGGATGTTGCCATGGAATCAAGAATGGAACGCTCCTCCTCACGGGTTGGATAGCCGACATGAACCTTGAGCATGAAGCGGTCGAGTTGCGCTTCCGGAAGTTGATATGTTCCCTCTTGCTCGATCGGGTTCATCGTTGCGAGAACAAGAAATGGATCGGGCAGTTTGAATGTTTCCTCACCGATTGTGACCTGACGTTCCTGCATGGCTTCCAGCAAGGCGCTCTGGACTTTCGCTGGGGCGCGGTTGATTTCATCAGCCAAAATCAAATTCGAAAAAATTGGCCCGAGCTTGGTGGTGAAAACACTATCACGCGGATTGTAGATTAAGGTTCCCACAAGATCAGCCGGCAGAAGATCTGGCGTGAATTGCAAACGCTGAAAGCCTGTGCGGATCGAACTGGCCAGCGTTCGAACGGTTAATGTCTTGGCCAATCCCGGGACACCTTCCAACAAAACATGGCCATTCGAGAGCAGGCCGATCAAAAGGCGGTGAACAAGGACTTTTTGCCCAACCACGACGCGGGAGACTTCATTAACGAGTGGTTCCACCCATTGACGGTTTTCCTGAACGTGACGGGTTAATTCGGACGTATTGATACTCATAGAAATTGGCAGAGAGAAAATGGTGTCGTGAGTGAATTATGACAAATGTCTGGGAATTTTGTTCAAGCTGATTTGAAGAAAAGACGGTGAATCTTAATCCCTGATCAAATAAGGGCCAACATCAAAAGCATCACCAATTTTCAGCGCC
>JBEIMO010000129.1:0-5497 GCA_040378625.1 Verrucomicrobiia bacterium
ATCCCGCCGCGTCAATCCAGCCATTCATCGAATTGGGAGAGAAAAATCCTGAGGCCTTTGTGTGTGGCGTCCCTGTTTTTGGTCCGGATGCTCCGTTGGAACGAGTGAAAGGTCGGCGCTTTGGGAATTTTTTTGCGACGCTCGAAACCCTTGGGCTCGGCGCCAAGGATTCTCTTTTTGGTTTCCGCCTTTACCCAGTGGATGCGGCGCGGCGAATTCTTGAAAACACTCGAGCGGCCCGGCGTTTCGATTTCGATACCGTCCTCGCCGTGCGCCTGACTTGGAATGGTTGGCGCTGCATCAATGTGCCAGTCCCTGTTTCGTATCCTCCACGCGAAACCGGCGGGGTGACACATTTTCGCTACGTGCGTGACAACCTTTTGCTCATCGCCGCCCATACCCGACTCTTGCTGGAGTGGCCACTGCACCTTCCGCGCTTGGTGGGTATGCTTGGACAGAATTAACAAAATTGGAAAATTTCTATTATCTGGGACTTGAAGTTAATGCCCGGCATGCGGATGCGATCATTCCAGAATTTCGCTTGGCACGTTTTCAAATTTATCGGCAACGCATACGGTGCTGCGGCCGTTCTTGGCGAGAATGGCGCAGGCTCCAGCGGCTCGTGTGCCGGTTGCGCAGGAGACGATGACGCGCTTGGCGGGGTCAATCTCGTCGATTCGTGTGCGAAGGCGCGTGTGGGCGATGTTTTTGGCGTTTCGCACATGGGACGTTTGAAACTCGGTCGCTTTGCGGACGTCGAGATATTGGAATTTTCCATCGTTGGAAATGATCCCGGGCATATCTGCGAAACGCACGGCTTGAATCGATTCCTTCAGAGACTCGGGAGCGGCATCAACGGCATAGGAAGGGATGAAGCCGATAATGTGGTCGAAGCCAATGCGGATCAACTGAAGTGCAAAGCCGTTCCATTCGGTGACATCTCGAATGACCAGAATGATTTTGTCCTCGGGCTGTAAATAGCTGCCAGCAAAATCGGAAAATTTCTCCGGTGGTGCGAAGAGGCTTGCGCGCAGATGGCCGGCCAGAAAGGTATCCCGCGATCGTGTGTCGAGAATTGTTACGCCTGGCGTGTTCATTCGGAGAGTTACATCCTCCAGGCTCAGTTCGATGGGTTGAGGAATGTTTTCCAGAACTTTGGGGCCGACTTTGTTGACCCTTTTCATGTTGGCAAAATACGCGGGCGGTTCGGGCTGTCCGCTGAGAATGAAGTCTACAAATTCCTCCTCGCTCGAATTCAAAGCCAGTTTGAGCGCCGGGTTGAATTTTTCTTCGTAGCCGAATGTCGAATTGGGAATAGATCCGAGGGCCTTTCCGCAGGCGCTTCCCGCTCCATGCGCGGGGAGGATCTGAACATGACAAGGCAACTCCGAAACCTTGCGTAGGCTTTTGTAGAGTGCGCGGGCGCCTTGTTCCTGTGTTCCCTCAAGGCCTGCCGCTTGCTCGAGCAAATCGGGGCGACCGGCATCTCCTACAAAAATAAAATCCCCGCTCAACATGGCAATAGGTTCATTGGCTCCGCCTCCGCGATCGGTCACGAGATAAACCATGTGCTCCGGTGTGTGGCCGGGTGTGTGGATCGATTGGAATTCGATGTTGCCAATCTGGAATGTGTCGCCGTCCTTGAGCGGATGGTAGGAGGGAAGGTTTTTGGCCCACTCGCTTTGCCATTCGGGTCCGCCTTCGGCAGAGAGATAAATTTTGATAGAGGAATCCGCGGAGGCGAGCTCGCGCGCCCCACTCAGGAAGTCCGCATGAATGTGCGTCTCCGCAACCGCCGTAATGCGCAACCCTTCGGCATCCGCAATCTCTCGATAGCGGGCAATGTCGCGCTCGGGATCAATCACAATCGCTTCACCGCTGCGCTGGCAACCGATGAGGTAGGAATATTGCGCCAAGTGCGGATCGGAGATTTGTTTGAGAAACATATTTTGGTTATTTTTGGCAGGAACAAGATCCCTTCTGATTCCACGGCATTTTAGAAATCAAGATTCCCATGCCGCACCAGTCGGTTGTTCCCGCAAAAATCAAGCCTGCTCCGATGAATCCTGAAAGCCAGATGAACACCGGATTGACAAAATGAGCGAGGAGCACGCCTGAAAAAACCAATGCCCCCGCGGCGATGCGCACCTGACGTTCCAGAGAGATCACTTCGCTGGTGCCTTTGTTTACAGGAAGCCCAGCGGAAGCCCATGCGGATGTGCCGCCCTCGACCACAATGCAATCCGTGTAACCCTCGCGGGTCAGTTTTTCTGCCGCTTGCCTGGCCCGTCCACCGGAATGGCAGAGAACATAGACGGGCCTGTTTTTTGCGCCTCCGAGTTCCTCTACCGATGTGGCTGCAAGACGGTCCAATGGCATCAAGTGCACGCCAGGAACGTGGATTTGCGCGTGTTCGGCAGGGGTGCGGACATCCAGCAAGAACGCTGAGGTATCATTTTGAAGGATCGTATTTAGTTCGGTTGGCGAAACAGTTTTCATAAAGGAATAAAAATATCCATATAGCTATACGGGAATATTACAAGTGGTATTTTTTACGGAACGTCGCGCTTTATTGCAGGATGTCAAAAAAAGGGCTTCACCGCAGGCACAGCGACCCGAGCGATTACAAACCAAGCGGTGCTATGGTGAAACCGATTCACCATAGCAGGCGAAAGACTTTGCCGTTACGCCGCAGGATTCAGTGTGGCGAGAACCTCAGCTTCAATCTCAGCGTAAATTTTAGCGTCGCTCTTAAGGATTTCCTTTGCGGCATCGCGACCTTGGGCGAGTTGATTGCCTTTGTAGCTGAGCCAGGAGCCACGTTTTTCAACGATGCCTTTTTCCAGTGCGAGATCGAGGAGTGATCCGGTATTGGAAATTCCTTCGGCATACATGATGTCGAATTCCGCTTCGGTGAATGGCGGGGCCACTTTGTTTTTCACCACCTTGATCTTGGTGCGGTTTCCGGAAACTCCACCTTCATTGTTTTTGATCTGACCGATACGGCGAATGTCCACACGGACGCTGGCGTAGAATTTAAGCGCCTTGCCGCCGGGGGTCGTTTCGGGATTGCCGAACATGACGCCGATTTTTTCGCGAATTTGGTTGGTGAAAAGACAGATCGTATTCGCTTTGGAAATGAACGATGTGAGCTTGCGGAGGGCATTGCTCATGAGGCGGGCTTGGGCGCCGACAACGGCGTCACCGATCTCGCCTTCGAGTTCTGATTTCGTCACCAAAGCGGCGACGGAATCGAGAACAATGATGTCGAGTGCATTCGAGCGCACCAGAGTTTCGCAGATGCGCAGCGCCTCTTCGCCAGAGCTGGGCTGGGAGACGAGGAGTTCATCGAGATTCACGCCAAGTTTGCGGGCGTAGCTCGGATCGAGTGCGTGTTCGACGTCGATGAAGGCCGCGTGACCGCCGAGTTTCTGAGCCTGTGCAATCGCGGTGAGGGTGAGTGTTGTTTTTCCCGAGCTTTCCGGGCCGTAGATTTCAATGATGCGGCCACGAGGAAACCCGCCAACGCCGAGGGCGCGGTCGATCATGATGTTTCCCGTTGGGATTGCTTCGACCTGTGAGACGGTGGCATCGCCTAAGCGGCGGATGGCCTCACTGCCGTAATCCTTTTCGATTTGTTGGATTGCCAGATCGAGGTTCTTCAGGCGGGCTGCGGATGCTTTGTCAGTGGGTGTGGAGTCGTCGGATTTTGCCATAGGTCGTTGGGAAATTGATGAGCGTCGAATATGAACCGCGCAACTGCCGCGTGAAACAAAATTCCGCATTTCCTTTGTTAAAAATTCGACACTCGCCGAAATGTGGCGTGGCTTGTTAGTGTTTAACGACATGAGTGACGTCTTTCAGCAGGCCCTATCGCAGACTCTGCCGCTTCTTAAAAAGATCAAGAACGGCATCAAACCCGCTCCAAAAGCCTCTCGCGCCGCTTTGAACCGCCTCACCGCCGCCGTGGCAAAACTCCCTCTGGGATCTTCGCCCAACACGGACATCCCTGCAAAGACCTGGACTTGGGAGGAGCTGGAGAAAGCCATTTTATCCTGTCAAAAATGTGCCCACCTCGTTCGCTCGCGCACGCAGGTTGTTTTCGGAGTCGGCAACCGCAATGCGGAATTGGTTTTTGTGGGGGAAGCGCCGGGAGAAGAGGAGGATCTCCAAGGCCAACCATTCGTTGGAAAATCCGGTCAGCTGATCACCAAGATCATGCAAGCCATGGGCTTTGAGCGGGAAGATGTCTTCATCGTTAATGTGTTGAAATGCAGGCCGAACATGCCGGAAGGCGAGTCTGGCAATAGACGGCCCAAGCCCGACGAAATGCACACCTGTCTGCCTTGGCTCCGAGAACAACTGACTTTGATTAAACCCAAGGTCGTTGTGGCACTCGGAGCGACGGCGATCGAGGGACTCCTGGGCGAAACCCGTCCGCTCCGTGACCTGCGCGGCAACTGGCTGGAATTCCAAGGCATTCCGGTCATGGTCACGTATCACCCCGCCTATTTGGTGAGAAATCAATCGATCACCGAAAAACGGAAAGTCTGGGAAGACATGCTAAAAGTTTTGACCCGACTGGGACGGCCAATCTCTGAAAAACAACAAAAGTTTTTCACCGCGGCGGCTGAGTGAATGAACCCATTCCACACGGCGTTTTATCACACGGTTGTTACGCTGTTGCGATGGATCCTCTGCATTGGCGCCCGCGTTCGCGTTGCCCGATTCGGTGAAATTCCCGAAGGCCGATGCGTAATGGTATCGAACCATATCAGCCACTTTGACCCGCCGCTTTTGAGTGGGTATTTGCCAAGAAAGATCGATTGGATCGCAATGGCCGAGCTTTTCAGCAAGGGATGGTCAAAAGTCGCATTTACTTGGCTGGATGTTATTCCTGTCGATCGCAAGGGGGATGACCGTCAGGCCCTGCGCCATGCGCTGAAGCGGCTCGAGGCCGAGCGAATGATAGGTATTTTCCCCGAGGGAGGCATTCGCGATGGCGCTCAATCCATGCTCTCTGGCGCGGAGGTGCGTGAAGGGGCATTCTTGATCGCCAGCCGCTCGGGTTGTCCCGTTGTTCCTGTGGTCATTCTGGGCAGCGATCGTCTTTACAACATTCGAAACTGGCGGCCATGGCGTCGCGCGAATGTTTTTATCGGGATCGGCGAGCCGGTTTATCCCGCAAAGGAAAAAGCCCGCGAACAGCTTTGTCAGGACGTTTGCGCGGCTGTGATCCGGCTGAAAGATCAGTTGCTTGCAAAGTATCAACTCACCGAGGACGACCTGCCTCATTCCCCGCAGGAACGCATACGCGAGCCATGAGGGCATTGATTGGAAAAGCGGCTTCGTGGTGGGTCGATGGAACGATGTGCAACATGATGCATGCCGTTCAATGGCGTCGTCGCAAGGAAGCCAGCACCCGCGAGGCGCTTGAAAACTACATGGCGGAGTGTTCGCCATTGAGCCGTGAGGAATTTTACCGAATGGAGGCTCC
>JBEIMO010000130.1:0-5492 GCA_040378625.1 Verrucomicrobiia bacterium
ACCTACCGCGGCTCCACCACCATCGAACGCTATGTCAACCCCCGCGATCCCGGGCTACCCGACTACGCCAGCATCACTCCGTTTCCGCCGACTGGAACAAACGCACTGCCAAACTTCTACAAATTCCGCATCCTCGGAGAGCGTCAATTCAATCCATGACGTCCGCCCCTGACCCAGTGAAGACCGAGCGCCCCGCCTTTGCCGAGAATAGCACCCGCTATGCGCTTCGTGTCCCCGCAGGTCAGTCATCCGCGTTTTCGCTCATCGAGCTTCTTGTGGTTATCACAATCATCGGCATCCTCGCGGCTTCAGCACTTGGAGGTCTCAATAACGTGGCCCGGTCGAGCAACCTCACCAGCGCTGCCCAGCGTCTCGGTGATCAATTCGCCCTCGCCCGACAAACCGCCGTCGCCCGCAACCTCCCTGTGGAAGTCCGCATCTACGACCTGCCCGACTACGACCTCCCCACAGGCAACGTCTTGCGCGGTATTCAGCTTTACCTCTCGGATGGCACACCTGTCTCACGCCCGCTTTTGTTTCCCCAGCGAGTTATTATTTCAACCAATGAAAAGGTCTCTCCCATGATTGGCTCCATGGACAGTGGAACAACAAACTTCTCCAGTTTCGGCATCCGTTCCTACAATTCCTTCACCATCCGCCCTAACGCCAACTTGAGCGTCACAAACACAAATTCGCTCGCCGATACCAACTGCTTCCTCACCGTCCACCACGACAACGACCCCAAGCCCGACGGCATAAAGCCCGCCAACTTCGCCACAGTCCAAATCAATCCCGTCACCAGCAAAGTCACCATCCTCCGCCCGTAAGAAAACGACAGAAGATGCGATTTATGCCCTCGCTCTTGGCGATGGCATCGGATTCATTCCGTTAATTTTGTCAATTCTGTCAAAATCTCTTCTAAACAAAGGGCAGGGTGGGGAACTTGCGTTTTAAAATCGGTTCCACGGGGGCGTTGAGCCAGTTGGAAAGAACCGAGGCATAGACGCTGCGAAAATCGACGGTATGGATGAGATCGCCATCGTTGAGAGTGGTGAGGCTGGGGGCTTTGCCGTGGATTCCCGCTTTGACTGCTCCTCCTGCAATGAACATGGGGGCAGCGGCTCCATGGTCTGTGCCTCCGCTGCCATTCTCCGCCACTCGGCGGCCAAACTCACTGAAGGTCATGAGAAGAACGCGGTCGAAGTTGCCTTGTTCCTTCAGATCGGCAACAAACGCGGTGATTGAGGTGTCGAGATCCTTCATCAGACGTTCATGAGCCCCGAGTTGATTGCTGTGCGTGTCGTATCCGCCTTGGGCCACATAGTAAACCCGGGTGGACATTCCGCCGCCAATGAGCCGCGCCACAAGATTCAGAGAGTTCGCCAGATTTCCTCCAGGGTAGGGGACTGAAGACTTGGTGCGCTTCGTTATTTCTAAAACCTTGTCGGAGCTGACCACGGCATCCAGTGCGGTGCGGTGCAGGAAGTCCAATGTATCTCCTCCGCTTGAGTTCGGGCCTTGCAGCATGCCGATGCTGCCGCCGTCCATCATCTCGGTATCATTGACGGAGCGATAAAATTCCTCCGAGGCCTTTCGGTTTGTCGATTGATTGAGGTCGAAGCGGAATTGTTCGGGATTGGCAAAGGAAATGCCACGTGGTTTTGGGGAGGCAAACGCTTGAGGTGGCTGTTTTCCAATGCTGACGCCAACGGCAGGATCATCTCCTTTGCAGCAGGAATCGAAATACCGGCCCAACCATCCTTGGGTGTCGGATTTGTTGGCGTCCACCGCTGTATGCCAGATTTCCGTGGAACGAAAGTGTGAGCGATTGGGATTTGGGTAGCCAACGCCTTGGATTACGGAAAGCTGGCCCTCATCGTAGAGGGCTTTCAATCCCGGAAGGCTGGAATTTAGGCCAAGTTGATCGGTTAAATTGAGCGTGTTTTTTGCAGGGATCGCGAGCGTCGGACGGGCGCGGAAATAGGCGTCATCTGCATACGGGATGAGCGTGTTCAGCCCATCGTTTCCACCAGCGAGTTGCAAAACAACGAGGATCGTTCCGTCCTTGCCGGTGGTCGTTTGAATGAGGGAATCCGCCGCCATGGCGTCGAGGGTAAAAAATGTGCGCTCAAGAAAGGCGGGGACGGTCCAGGCCATGGCGCCTCCGAGGATCGATGTGCGGAGAAAGTGACGGCGGGTATGGAGGGTAGGGTTCATGTGATTTGGTATTCCGGGGTGCTCATGATGAGATGTAATAATTCGCGGCGCGAATCGGAGGAAGTTCCGTTGGTATTTAAAAAATCCACGACTTTGACGCGAATCGATTCGGGGAGTCTTGCTTGAAAAAATCGCTCTTCCAATGTTGCGCAACATTCCTCCGTGCTGGATTGGGGAGGGACCAGCGCATCGATATCCGGTGGTGTGATGGGGGCTTCTTTTCGCGAGCGGTTTGCCCGCACAAGTTGACCGGCGATATTATAGCGGAGAAGTAGCGTGGAAGAACTGATCCAGGCGCGTCCTCCATCCCATCCCTTCACGTTGGGTGGAGCGAAAATATTTTGCCCTATCTGTTTCAGCATGTTTTCCGAATGAGGGGCTGCGGGGAGAGGGACTTCGAGCATTTTACAGGTTTGCACAAGCCACTGGACTGGGCTTTTGATTTGCCGACGCACCACATTGGAAGCGTAAAACTCCCGACTTCTAAAAATTCTCCGCAGCAGCAACCCGGTATTCATGTCGGTCTCTCGGTAGTATTCGGCCAGATCTTTCAGAAAAGAGGAGGTAGGCTTTGATCCGGCATAGAAGGTCCAGATTTTCTCCGCCAGATATTCAGCACAACGGGGTTGATTAATGATGACATCAATGACCTTGTCGCCGTGCACTACCGCAAAATTCCCCAAAAAGGATTTTCTCTCCCTGTCGAAATTTCTGGGATCGAATCGGAATCGCCCCTTTTCCTGATCGATGCGGTATCCGGTAAACGCCCGGGCCGCTTCCTGAATGTCCTTCTCGGTGTAATTTCCTTCACCCAACGTGAAAAGTTCCAACAGTTCGCGGGCAAAATTTTCATTTGGTTTTTGAACCGTGCTGGAATTGAGGTCCAGATAGCGAATCATCGCTGGGTCCCTGGATATTTCCTTGGCGAAAAGGGCAAACGGGCCAAGGGCGTGGGCACGCAGGGTTTCGTTTTGCTGGTGGATCAGGAAGATGTTATCGACTTTTTCGACGCTCGTCGCCCAGTGGCCGTGCCAGAAGAGGGTTGCCTTTTCGCGAACAGGATTCGAGCTATAACGCATCCGGTTTAACCACCATTGGCGGAGCGCACTTGTTTGATCTTGATGTTCGCGATTGAGCATCTTTTTCCTCTTCTCTTGCTCATCAATTGGAAGATCTTTGAGTTCCTTGCGACGGGCGACCGTGAGTTCGGGAGCTGTGATTTCCGGTGGGGGAAACAAATCCGCTTCCTCTTCTGCATAGACCAACGCGTCGACGGCTTTGAGAAGGCCTAAGGAATGCAGTGACTTGATTTCCTTCGGCGTGCCGCCAAAACCAGCGCGGTTGAGCAAATGGGCAGCAGCCTCAAGGGTCCATTTATTGGGAGGAAGGACAATTTCCATAACTCATTAAACCACGAAACCCGACATGGGTTGCAAATTTTTTTTAAAAAAATCTCAAGCGCTACATTTAACACGAATCCCGCGAGAGAAGAGGTTTAGACAGAATTAACCGAATTTACGGAATCAGAGACGAGCAAATGGGCTCCAAATGTGTTCGTTTTTCGTGGTGCAAATCTTTTCCAATAAATTTTTCCAATGCTGTTAATTCTGTCTAAAACCTGTGTCCGCCTGAATTTGATGTCACCTTCAACCCATTCGCAACTTGCCGTTATCGGCGGTGGTCCTGCCGGCCTGCGTGCGTCCGAGGTGGCGTCCGCGGCGGGAATTCAGGTGACCCTCTTTGATGCCAAGCCATCGGTTGGACGCAAATTTCTCGTGGCTGGAAAAGGGGGACTCAATCTCACTCATGGGGAATCTCGCTTCCATACTCGCTATGCGGGGCCTGACCAACCGGAGTCGCTTTGGTGCGAAATGTTGGAGGAATTTTCGCCATCTGCACTCCGGGAATGGGCAGCCAGCCTTGATGTCGAGACATTCCAAGCCACAAGCGGACGCGTGTATCCCAAGGATCTCACGGCCGCACCGCTTCTCCGTCGCTGGATCGCCCGGCTGCGTGCGCAGGGTGTCCGTTTTGTGATGAACCATCGACTCACTTCGCTGTCCACCGATTCCCGCATTCATCTGGAATTTGCAAATGGCGCCACCTGCACAGCGGATGCGGTCATTTTTGCTCTGGGGGGAGGCTCTTGGAAAAAGACCGGATCGGATGGGCAGTGGATCGAGCTCCTCAAAAACCTCGGCGTTTCTGTCAACCCGCTTGTGCCCGCCAATTGCGGATGGGAGGTCGCATGGCCCTCTGAATTTCTGCTCTTGGCTGAAGGGAAGCCGCTCAAAAATGTCCATGTCTCTGCGGGCGGTAAAACCATTTTGGGAGAACTCTTGGTGACGAGTTACGGATTGGAAGGCGGGCCGATTTATCAACTCGGGGAGACTCTTCGAATCATGGCGGAGCCTCAAGTATCGATTGATTTCAAGCCATCCCACACCCACGAGCAACTCTTGCGCAAAATGGAATCCGTTCGGCGTAATTTTATCGAAGAGGCACGTATTCGCTGGAAACTCAGCGACGCGGCATACGCCGTCCTCGCCCGTCAATCTTGGTCGGATGTCGAGTCCATGGCGCGTGAAGTCAAAAATTGCACCATCCGGCTCATTGGCCCCCGGCCGATTGATGAAGCGATCTCCTCTGCCGGCGGCGTCTGTTGGAAGGAACTCACGCCCGAGCTCATGCTGAAAAATCACCCTGGGTTGTTTGTTGCTGGCGAAATGATGGATTGGGAAGCGCCAACCGGCGGGTATCTCATGCAGGGTTGTTTTACCACCGGAACCCGTGCTGCAAAATCAGCCGTCCAGTGGTTGAAGAAATAAAGCGTCGACCGAAGACAGTCTAAAATGGCCTCCCGCAAAAGAAGGGAGCTCGCTCGTCTCGAGAGTGAAAAACACTGGCGTGGCAATCTCATGGACGACCTGCCAAAGAAATAATTTTCAAAAAATCCTATTGATCCGCGAGGCGTCTTCTTCAGATCGAGCATTCGCGGCTTGCTCGCATCCAAGGTTGAAGAAAGAGTTGCGCTTGCATGCGAGAGTGTTTTGTTGCCCTCTCAGGAGCACAGCAATTCGAAAATCATGAGCCGCGCCGATTCCATTCCAAGCATCACAGCCCTGCCTGAGGAACTGCCTTCGAAGCGGCCATTCCACCTCATGACCAAGCCCATCGGGCCGATCTGCAATCTCGATTGCGAATACTGCTTCTACCTCGAAAAAGAAAAACTCTATCCCGGCAGCGAAAACTTCAAAATGCGCGACGATGTGCTG
>JBEIMO010000131.1:0-5435 GCA_040378625.1 Verrucomicrobiia bacterium
CATGACCATCCATCAATCCAAGGGGCTCGGTTTCGACATGGTCATTGCCGGTGGACTTGATAAAAAAGGCGGGGGCAATGATGGCACAAAGCTCGCGCTTGGTCCCTCCGCCAGTGAGGTAAAATGGGGTGTTCTTTTGCCTGCCAAGGATTTTGCGGAGCAGGACGATGTCCTTCGAAAGCAGATTAAAATCGATGAAGCTGATAAAAAATACGGCGAGATTTGCACGGCCTATGTCGCACTAACCCGAGCTAAAAAAGCTCTTTATGTTGTGACAACCGAGTTGGGCGAAAACACAAAATCCAAAAACTTTGCCCGGCACCTCGGTCTGCAATTCGGGAGTTCATCGGTGCAATTCGGCAACGCCAAATGGTTTGAGGCCGATAAAACCAAGGATGCCGATTCCATATCCGCTCCCGCTGCGCCGATTGTCTTTCACGCTCCGTTTCACGGAACACCCAAGCCAGTTTCTCCGTCCTCTTTCAAAGCTGAATCCGCGGTGGGGTTGGGTATCGCTGGCCTTTCCCTCGACGCGGCCGAACTCGGAACTGAGGTGCATGAGGCTCTGGCCGGCATTGAATGGATGGAATCCTCTGCCTTGCAGATGGATGCTCTTTCGCGCGAAGCGGCTGACCTCGTGCGAGGCTTTCTCCAAAAACCAATCGCTCAAACGGTCTTCACAAAGCCCCCAAATCCTGCCGACCTTTGGCGCGAGCGGGCCTTTGATGTCACGCTTGAAGGGCAATGGGTTAGCGGTGTCTTCGATCGTGTCGTGCTACACCGCTCCAACGAAGGATCATCAACCGCCGCAATAATTTACGACTTTAAAACCGACCATGGCACTGCCGCCGAAATCGAGGAACGCTATGCAGGGCAAATGGAAGTTTATCGCAAAGCCGTTTGCAGATTGCTCCGACTTTCGCCCGACTGCGTGAAATCCCAGATCCTCTGCGTGCGATGAATGCTCTTAACTTGCCATTGCCGGGGTCGTTGGTATCTCAAGCAGGATGACGGATGACATAGATCACGTGCTTTTCCAGGAGACGACGATTTTGAACCGGTTGGATGTTTTGGCGGGGGAAATTACCAAGGACTATCGGGGCAAGGAACTGACTGTCATTTCGATTTTGAATGGCAGTTTCATTTTCATGGCGGATTTGTTGAGGCGGGTGCCGTTGCCTTTGCAGGTCGATTCCTGGAGTGTTTCGAGTTACCGCGGCACCAAGTCCTCTGGGCATGTGGAATTTCGCCATGGCGGTGTGGCGGATGTTCGTGGCCGCCATGTTTTAATTTTGGATGATATTCTCGACAGCGGGCTCACGCTGGACGCGGTGCGGTCTCGGATTGCTGCGGATTCTGGGGCATTGAGTGTAAAGACCTGTGTGCTTCTGAGCAAAAAAGTGCAGCGCGCGGTTCCAAGTGTTGCGGATTATACGGCCTTCGAAATCCCTGATGAATTCGTTGTGGGTTATGGTTTGGACTACAATGAACGCTACCGCAACCTGCCGTTCATTGGGGTTCTCAAAGAGGCGGCAATCCGTCGCTATGCCCATTAAATCTCATTTTGCGGGCATTTAGGCGTCCGAATCTTGGGGGTTATTTTCAGGCTGCCCAAGGTTAGCTGTGAATTTTTTTTGAAAAATTTACTCCACATTCCTTGTGTTGGAGCGATTCTTGCTGGCTGATCTATTTTTCCGACTGACATGAACCAAGCTTTGCCATCTCAAGAATCCAACGGTCTCTACAATCCTGCCAACGAGCATGACGCTTGCGGGGTGGGTTTTGTTGCTCAGATCAATGGCCGCCGCTCAAATGAAATTCTCAAAACGGGTCTCAAGACGATTTGCAGTCTGATGCACCGAGGCGCTCTGGATGCGGATGCCAAGACCGGCGATGGCGCTGGTATCACGACCCAGATTCCCTACAAGATTTTCATTCCCGAGGTCGAGAAACTTGGCCACAAGCTCTACAATGAATCAGACCTCGCGGTGGGCGTTATGTTTCTGCCAGCGGATAATGAATACGAAACCGCACGGGCCAAGGCTACGACGGTGGAGGTGTTAGAGAAACGCGGGCTCTTTGTATTTGGTTGGCGCGAGGTTCCGCTCAACCTTCATGTTCTCGGCGACAAGGCCCAATCGACCATGCCTCATATTGAGCATGTGTTGATCGGACGTCCCTCGGGAATGTCCGATGACGACTATGAGCGTCGGCTCTTCTTGGCCCGCAATGAAATTGAGGACCGTTCGGCTGCTGACAAAATCCACAATTTCTACATCCCGTCCTTTTCTCACCGGGTCATTGTTTACAAAGGTCTGCTCGTCTCTGCGTCACTCGAAAAATTCTATCCCGATCTGGCAAATCCAGATTACGAGACAGCCATCGCGCTTTACCATCAGCGTTACAGCACGAACACGTTCCCAACGTGGCCGCTCGCTCATCCGTTCCGCATGCTCGCCCACAATGGCGAAATCAACACGATTCGCGGAAATAGAAATTGGATGTCCGCGGCTGAAGCCGAATTGAAGGCTGATTTCTGGGGCGAGGACATCAATCTTCTCAAACCCATCATTCAACCCGGGGGATCGGATTCCGCCAGTCTGGATAATGCCCTCGAGGTGCTCACCATGAGCGGTCGCAGCCTTCTGCATGCGGTTACGATGTTGGTTCCGCCGGCATATCGCTTTGACCCGACCATTTCCCCAGAGCTGAAAGCATTTTATAAATACCACGCTTGCTTCTCCGAGCCATGGGATGGTCCGGCCGCATTGTGCTTTACGGATGGCGTCACGATTGGCGCGTGTTTGGATCGCAATGGCCTGCGTCCCGCCCGTTACAAAATAACCACCGACGGTCTTTTCGTCATTGGTTCAGAAGTCGGTGGTTCGGGCCTCGATCCCGAAACCATCATTGAAAAAGGCCGTCTCGCTCCGGGTGAGATGATTGCCATTGATACCGCCACCGGTCGTCTTCTCCGCGACAGCGACATTAAAAACCAACTTGCCGCCGCGAAGCCCTATGGCGAATGGCTCAAGAATAATCTCAAACAATTCCCGCAACTCGAAGAGAAGCAAATTCCGGTTCCTGCGGGCGACATCGATATTCTCACGTTGACGCAGCGTCAGATTGCCTTCGGATATTCCTCCGAGGAAGTCGACATGATCATCAAGCCGATGCTCAAAGATGGCGCCGAAGCGGTTGGTTCCATGGGCGACGACACGCCATTGGCTGTCCTCTCACTCAAGCCGCGTTTGCTTTACACCTATTTCAAGCAACTCTTCGCTCAGGTCACAAACCCGCCGATCGATCCAATCCGTGAGAAGTTGGTGATGAGCCTGCACACTGCGCTCGGATGGCGTAGAAATCTTCTCGCCGAAGGACCTGAACACGCCGACCTCGTTCATATCGAGTCGCCTGTTCTGCTTGATGCCGAATTTGAATCGCTCCGCAAGGTGGGGGGAGTTCACAAAACTTCGACGATCTCGACTCTCTGGGCCGCCGCGGTTGGTGAGGAAGGACTGGAAGCTACCATCGCTCGCATTTGTGCGGAAGCGGAAGGGGCGGTCGACACCGGCACACGTTTGTTGGTTCTTTCGGACCGTGGTGTGGATCACACTAATGTAGCCGTTCCAATGCTTGTTGCTGTTGGCGCAGTGCACCATCACCTCATCCGCGTTGGAAAGAGGATGAAGACTGGAATCATCTGCGAAACAGGCGAAGCCCGCGACGTGCATCAAATCGCCTGTCTCATCGGATATGGTGCGGGTGCGGTGAATCCCTATTTGGCCTTCGAAACAATTCACGAAATTCTCGAAAAAGAAGGCGCCGTAGAAAACTTTGGTAAATCTGTAACGAACTACCGCAAAGCTGTTGAGGCTGGTCTGTTGAAGATCATGTCGAAGATGGGCATCTCGGTTGTGAACAGCTACCGCGGTGCGCAGGTGTTCGAAGCGATCGGAATTTCCTCAAAACTTATCGAACTCTGCTTCAAAGGCACGGCCTCGCAGGTCGAGGGAATCGGCTACAAGGAAATCGCGGTTGAAAGCCTCACGCGTCACGCCATGGCCTACTCGGGTGCAGTGCTCGTCGAGCCCGGCAAGCTGACCGATCCTGGCTATTACCGCTATCGTCGCGGTGGCGAAATGCATGCCGTCACGCCGCCCGTCCTCCAAAATTTCCACACCTACGTTGGCATTAAAGGCATGGATAAAGCCGGCAAGGCGGAGGACTACAAAAAATATGTCGATGCGGTTTTAACAAACACGCCCGTGGCATTGCGCAATTTGCTGGAGATGACCCCGAAGACTGGCGGTCCTATTTCGATCGACGAGGTGGAATCGATTGAAGAAATTCGTCGTCGATTTACCACAGCTGGAATGTCGCTTGGGGCACTTAGCCCAGAGGCTCACGAATGCTTGGCGATTGCTATGAACCGCATTGGTGGAAAATCCAACAGCGGTGAAGGTGGAGAAGATCCTGCCCGCTTCAAACGCCGTGACAACGGAGATTGGGCGAACAGCGCGATCAAACAAATCGCTTCCGGTCGATTTGGCGTCTCAGCCGCTTACCTTGCGAGCGCGAAGGAAATTGAAATCAAAATGGCTCAGGGAGCGAAGCCCGGTGAGGGCGGTCAGTTGCCAGGTCATAAAGTGAGTGGCTACATCGCCAAGCTGCGTCATGCGGTTGAGGGAGTCACTCTCATTTCTCCGCCTCCGCACCATGATATTTACTCGATCGAGGATCTGGCTCAATTGATCTATGACCTCAAGCAGGTGAATCCCCGCGCGCGCATTTGCGTGAAGTTGGTTTCCACCGCGGGTGTTGGAACGATTGCTGCGGGTGTGGCCAAAGCCCATGCTGATATCATCCTTGTTAGTGGTCACGAAGGCGGGACAGGTGCATCGCCGCTCAGTTCGATCAAGAGTGCTGGTGGACCTTGGGAGCTTGGTGTTGCCGAGGCGCATCAGGTTCTCATGCTCAACGGCCTTCGCAACCGCGTTACGCTTCGCACGGATGGCGGTATGCGCTCGGGCGAAGACATCGTTTACGCCGCCCTTCTGGGAGCTGAGGAGTTTAATTTCGGAACCGCCGCCCTCATTGCGATGGGCTGCGTTTATGTCCGTCAGTGCCACCTTAATACCTGCCCGGTCGGCGTTGCCACATTGGATGACCGGCTCCGCGCCAAGTTCAAAGGTCGCCCGGAAAACGTCGTCGCATTTTTCAATGGTGTGGCCGAGGAAGTGCGCCAGATCATGGCCCGTCTCGGATTCCGCTCGATTGATGAAATGGTCGGTCGCGTCGAGTGCTTGCGTCAGCGTGAAATTCCTGACCATCCCAAAGCGAACACGCTCGATCTCTCGCCGTTGCTCGTCAACGTCGCCAAAGACGATCCTTCCGCCATTCGTCACGCCACGCGTCAGCGCAATGACGGACCG
>JBEIMO010000132.1:0-5427 GCA_040378625.1 Verrucomicrobiia bacterium
CCGGGCCTTAATGAATCAGTGTTCCCATCGGTTCGCTCATCGGATCAATCGATTAAAAAAGCACGCGCGGCTCTCTTTCCAAATATCGACCAGACGGCATCCGCACGAATTGTCGTGGTTGATGCCGCATCCACTGCGGGGGCGGGAATCGATCTTCTGCTTTCTGTTATGGATCGATTGCCCTCGGATGATTTGAAGATTATTCTGCTCGGCGCTGTCGATGCCACTCGGCGCGAAGCGCTCGTTGTTGCGACTCGGCGTCACGCCGATCGATTCGTGCATCTTCCGCAGTTGGGCGCTCCAGAACTCGAGCAGGTTCTTCTCGCGGGAGATTTTCATCTCATTCCCGGTCCGATTGAGCCGGGTAGCCACTTCCTCGCCCTCGCTATGCGCAATGGTATTGTTCCGTTGGCGGAGAATTGCTCGGGACTTCATCAAACACTGCGTGATTTTGATCCTGTCACCGGTTGTGGAAACGCGCTCCTCTTTTATCGTCATTCCGAAGCCGCTTTAAGCGATCTGCTTCGTCGTGCGGCTTTCCTGGGTTCCGAGGAATTAAAAAATCTCTCCGCGCGCGCGGTGGAGACGGATTTTTCATGGGACGGCACGGTCCTCCGCTTGGAAACGCTCTACAAGCGACTCCTCGACGGACGGATTTCTAAAGCGGCCTAACATTTCATGCAACGTCATTGGGTTTTTCGCCAGGAGGCAGATGCGCACTCTGTGGCAGGGGTTGGGCAGGCATTAATTATTCCGTCGTTTCTTGCAACGCTTCTGGTTCAACGCGGTTTTTCTGATCCTGATTCGGCGCAGGCGCATCTGAATCCCAAGTTAAAGTCGTTGAGCGCGCCCGAGGATATACCCAACATGTCGCGCGCGGTGGATCGAATTTTACTGGCCCTGCAGCGAGGGGAACGGATTGTTCTTTATGGAGATTATGACGTCGATGGAACGACATCATTGGCGATTTTAGCCCGCATTCTCAAATCCTATGGGGTCAATGTGCCCTGTTTCCTTCCGCATCGGGCGGCGGAGGGATACGGTCTCAGCGAGGCGGGGATCAAAAGATGCTGCGAATCTCACAGCCCGCAACTCCTCATTACCGTCGATTGCGGCACGACCTCATTGCGTGAAATTGCCAAACTCCGATCCGATGGGGTTGATGTATTGGTTTTGGATCACCATGAACCATTGCCGGACCTCCCGGAATGTGCGGCGGTGGTGAATCCCAAGTGTGGTGACAATTTTCACTATCTTTGCAGTGCGGGAATTGTTTTCAAGCTGGCTCACGCCATGCTGAAGGCATCTCCAGTGGATGGCGTGGATCTGCGGGATTATCTCGATCTGGTGGCGCTGGCGACAGTGGCTGATATCGTGCCGCTCGTTGGAGATAATCGTATTTTTGTGCGTCATGGCCTCGAACGAATGGCTCAAACGCGTTGGCCGGGATTGGCTGCAC
The DNA here is from genome assembly GCA_040378625.1 of Verrucomicrobiia bacterium. Lineage (GTDB taxonomy): Bacteria > Verrucomicrobiota > Verrucomicrobiia > Chthoniobacterales > Terrimicrobiaceae > UBA967. The sequence continues at coordinate 1,460 of JBEIMO010000132.1, forward strand.
TGATGCGGGTCTCTGGTGTTGAGGTGCCGGTTCGGGGAGCGGATGTTGGTTTCCGCTTGGGGCCACGTATTAATGCCGCTGGACGTCTTGGTTCGGCGAGTGAGGCTCTGCGTCTTCTTCTCACCGATGATTCGCGTGAAGCGGATCAGTTGGCTGGAGCGCTGGATGCACACAACCGCGAGCGTCAGAATGTCGAACGTTTTGTGGTTAGTGATGCCGAGGAATGGGTTGTAAAAAATCATAATCCCGAAACCGATGCCTCAATTGTTGCCGGCAGTCGAAATTGGCATATCGGAGTCATTGGTGTCGTCGCGGCCCGCATCATGCGTCAAACGAATCGCCCAACTTTCATTATCGGTTTTGATGATTCCGGCGCGGGAAAAGGCAGCGGACGGAGTATTGAAGGGATTTCGTTGGTAAGCCTTCTCACCGAATGCGCGCCCCATTTGGATAAATTCGGCGGTCACGAAATGGCGGCAGGTATTTCGCTTCGCGAAGAAAATCTCTCCGTATTTCGAGAGTCATTCGAGGCAGCAGCACGTCGAGTGGCGACCCAGTCGATTTTGGCTCCAAGACTTCATTTGGACTGTGAACTGCCATTGTCTGAAATTGATCCCAGCGTGCTGGAGTCTTTAGATTTGCTGGAGCCTTTTGGAGCGGAGAATTCCAGACCTATTCTATTTTCTCGCGGGGTGACGCCCCTAGCTGCGCCGCGCGTGATGAAGGAAAAGCACCTTCGCATCGAATTTGCATCAGGCCGCCATCGTGTCCCAGCGGTCTTTTTTAATGCTCCGGTGGATTCTCTTCCGCGTCCCCCGTGGGATATTGCCTTCACGCTGGACTGGAATGTCTGGCAAGGACGTGCGGAACCTCAGGTGCGAATTGTGGAAATACGTCGATCCGAATGAACCGGCTTTCGCCTGAGACATCGCTGGAAAATGTCGATTGGATTTCGCGTCCACGCTTAAAGGCCCTTCAGCGCTTGGGAATTTCAACATTAGCCGATCTGCTTCGACACTTCCCCAGACGGCATGAGGATCGACGCAAGTTTGCGCGTTTTCCGGATCAGGCGTCTGAGATTCCTGAATGTCTCTTTGGCGTGGTCAAAAAAACAAGCTATCGCCGATTCGGACCAAGACGGATTTTCGAAGCCGTTCTCATCGATGAGGCAGCGGGAATGCTGAGTTCCCCACTGACCTGCAAATGGTTCAATATGCCTTGGGTTCAAAAATCCATTACCGGTGGATGTCGGCTCGTTGTTTTTGGAAAACCCCGGCTGCGCTCTCGGCAAATCGTCATGGAACACCCTGAGTATGAGGTGATCGAAGACGATGCGGAGGCTTCGTTGCATTTCGACCGAATCACTCCAGTTCATGGTGCAGGGGAGGGGATTCCTGTTCGTGTTTTGCGTGAGCTTGTTCACCATGCTCTGGAGGAAACCGACTTGGAAGGCATGCCTCGCCTTTGGACTGACGAGGCATCTTCTCTCGTGTCCGATGTTTGGAGAATGGTTCATTTTCCTCAAAGCATTGAAGAATGCGAAGTCGCACGCCGACAGATCGTGCGGGACATCTTTTTCGGCATCCAACTGAAGCTGGGTTATAGGAAGTCATCGATCAAAAACGCTGGCGGCATCTCTCGCCCTGGAACTGGGATTATTTGGAAACAGGTTGAGGATGCCTTGCCGTTTACGCTGACGCTTTCCCAACAAGAGGTGATGGCTGAGATTTCTGCCGATATGGCCTCGCCTCACCGAATGAATCGCCTTTTGCAGGGAGATGTCGGTTCAGGAAAAACATTGGTGGCTCTTCGCGCCATGATCCAAGCCCACGAATCTGGCTTTCAGGCTGCCATCATGGCACCCACTCAGATTTTGGCGGAACAGCATTATCTCAATTTCCGCCGCATTCTTGACCCTCTGGGAATACCTGTTTCGTTACGCACTTCCGCGCGCAGTGAAGAGACGCCGGACGATGCAGGATCATTGTTTTTTTCTGCATCACCTCGCAGTGCCGCTCCGTCATTGATTGTGGGAACCCATGCCCTCCTCTTTGAGAAATCGAATTTTGATAACCTCGGTCTTGTTGTCATCGATGAGCAACATAAATTCGGGGTGATCCAGCGCTCCCGCTTGATTGCCCGAGCGGATGCGCCTGATGTGCTGGTCATGACGGCCACTCCTATTCCTCGCACAATTACTCAGACTCTCTACGGAGATCTGGATGTTTCCAGCATCCGCGAGCGTCCCGCTGGTCGAGGGAAAATTCTTACAGCCGTTCGCGACACTTCCAAGTTGCCTGAAATTATTCAGTTTTTACGCGGAGAAATTGCAGCAGGTCGGCAAGCCTACATTGTTTATCCGCTCATTGAGGAATCGGAAAAACTCGAATCCAAAGCGGCCGCTGTGGAATTTGAAAGGTGGAGGGATTTGCTCGCTCCGGGCACTGTTGGCCTCGTTCATGGGCGATTGGATGCCGATGCCAAAGAGGCCGTGATGCGCGATTTTCGAAGTGGAAAAATCTCAGTTCTCGTTGCAACCACGGTTATCGAGGTGGGAGTGGATGTTCCGAATGCGACAATCATGCTGATAGAAGAAGCTGGGCGGTTTGGCTTGTCCCAACTCCACCAACTCCGTGGACGAATCGGTCGCGGATCTTTGAAATCCTACTGCGTGCTGCTTCATTCAGGAGCCACTGGAGCCGCTCTCGAGAAGCTTGAGGTGATGGAAAAAACGTTGGATGGATTTGAAATCGCCGAGGCCGATCTTCAGTTGCGCGGTCCTGGTGATATGCTGGGAACTGCTCAAACCGGCATGCCTTCTCTTGGCCCTGGAGACCTACTTCGTGATGCTTCTCTGATGAATGAAGCCCGCGCAGCGGCATTGAGTTTGTTGAAGAGCGACCCTCTCCTCGAAAATCCCTGCCACGCCCACCTTCTGGACTTTGTGAAAAAGGATGAGGCTCAGTCGAGCGCGGCAGATGGTTGATTTTTCTTCGAAATCCGGCATTCGTGCCTTGTCAATCCTGATCCCCGCTTTATTGTGAACCCCTCTTAATTTTATGCCTGCAGCCAACGATCTTCGCAAAGGAATGGCAATCCGCTACAACGGAAACCCCGCCATCGTTCTTGAAATTCAACACCGCACTCCCGGTAACCTTCGTGCATTTGTTCAGTGTATCGTTCGTTACATTGGAACGGGAAAATCCGCCGACATCCGTTTTTCTTCGACGGAAAAAGTCGATGTCGTTGACGTCCAGCGCCAGCCGCTTGAGTTCAGCTACAGCGATCATCAAGGCTACCACTTCATGGATCCCGAAACCTTTGAGACGATCACATTGCATGATGAGCTCATCGGTGATGCCAAACAATATCTTGTCGAAAACATTCGGGTTGAAGTTCTGAGTATCGAAGGCCGTCCGGCACAAATCGAGTTGCCATCATCCGTTATTCTCAAAGTCACGGAATCCCCCGAAGGTGTTCGCGGCGATTCGGCGAACAACGTGCAGAAACAGGCTACGCTGGAAACCGGCAAGGTTATCAACGTCCCGCTCTTCATCAAAGAAGGTGAGATGATTAAGGTCAGCACAGTCGATGGCACCTACATGAGCCGCGCCTGATAAAAAATATCGTTTGACTTCAAGCCAACGTAGGAGATTTTAGAATTCTTATGAAAAAAATCGCAGTATTTGCAGCAGTTGTAGCAGCGTTTGCCGTATCCTCAGCCTTCGCAAGTCCCTGCGGCGGTTGCGGTGGTGGCAAAGACAAGGATAAGAACAAAGAAGGTTCCAAAGACGGCGAGAAAAAGAGCCTCACCGTTCAAGTTCCTCTTTAATCAACAGCCTTAAAAACTCTCCAAAAAAGCGACAGGTTCACTCCTGTCGCTTTTTTCTTTAGGCTGACCGCAGGTCGTTGTTGGGGCGTTATTTCGAAGGAAGTGTCTCTCGTAAAGCCTTACGCTGCGAATCCTC
>JBEIMO010000133.1:0-5349 GCA_040378625.1 Verrucomicrobiia bacterium
CTTCACGTCGGGAAGCTGAACGGTAACTTGGCGATCAAAACGACCCGGACGCAACAAGGCAGGATCGAGAACATCGGGGCGATTCGTAGCCGCAATAATGATGACGCCTTCTTGGGTGTCGAAACCATCCATCTCGACCAAAAGCTGGTTGAGGGTTTGCTCGCGTTCATCGTGTCCGCCGCCCATGCCGTGACCGCGATGGCGACCCACCGCATCGATTTCATCAATAAACATCAGGCATGGCGCAGACTTCTTGCCCTGCTCGAACATATCACGAACGCGGGATGCACCGACACCGACGAACATTTCCACAAAGTCCGAACCACTGATCGAAAAGAATGGCACGTCGGCTTCCCCTGCGATGGCGCGAGCGAGAAGGGTTTTACCCGTTCCAGGAGATCCCACCATCAGAATGCCTTTGGGAATGCGGCCGCCCAATTTCTGGAATTTTTTCGGATCTTTTAAAAATTCGACGAGCTCCTGAACCTCATCTTTCGCCTCTTCAACGCCGGCAACGTCTTTAAACGTGATGCGGTTTTTATCCTTAGCGAGCATGCGGGCTTTGGATTTTCCAAAGTTCAACGCGCCCTTGCCCGCCATTTTAATTTGCGAGCGGAAAAAGAAGTAGAGGATCACCAGAAAAAAGACGATCGGCAGGAAACTCACAAACGCCGATGCAAGCAGATCAGTCTTGGGAGTAATCGCCGCGGTGATGCCTGCTGCGCTCAAAACCTGTTCGATTTCGGAGCCGTTGTATTGCGTGTAGATCGGCGTGCGGAAAGCGACTGGCACTTCCTCGCCCGTGGTGCGTGAAGGCATCTTGACCTTGCCCTCGAGATATTGGGTGTTGCGTCCCTCCTCCACCACAAGCTCCAGGGGCGATTCCGGGGTGACGACAATTTTTCCCTGCTTCACCAGTTGAATGAATTTGGGATACGGAATCAACTCGGTCTGCGGAAAATTATTTCCACGAAACAAACAAGCTCCCCCGATGAGGGCAAAGGCAATTGCGAAGAGAACAAGACCGCGCCAGTTGAGCTGTGGATCCTGACTTCCACCTTGGCGCTGGCGGTTGTCATTGGATGGCTTGGGATTTTCGTCTGACATTTTCAACACTTTCCCCTAACACGGGAGATTGGCAAATGCAAAAAGCATTCAATAACGCCGCTCTGGTGGCATCCATTCATGATGTGAGTTCAATAACTCGCGAGCGAACGCAGGAAATTCTGGACGATCTGCGCCGGGTTGGTGTTGACCGAACCTCTTTGCTGGTCATCCCTGATCACCATCATCGCGGCCTCATTTCAGACGATCCGGATTTTGGAAAATGGATGCGCGAAAAAGTCGCAGAAGGCCATGAGGCGGTGCTGCACGGTCTCTATCATTTGAGAAAACAACGGCAGAACGACAGCGTAATGAAGCGTCTCGTCACACAATCCTACACCGCCGGCGAGGGAGAGTTTTTTGACCTCACACAATCCGATGCAACGGATCGCCTTCAAGCTGGACGAGCAGCAATGGAGGCGTGCGGGGTGTCAGCTACTGGATTTATCGCCCCAGCTTGGTTGCTTGGGGATGAAGCCGAATTCGCCGTGCGCGAACTGGGTTTTGAATACACCACGCGGATCGCCACTATTAGCGACTTCGCAACCAACCGCATTCACCATGCCAGAAGCCTTGTTTGGAGCGTGCGCGCGGGTTGGCGGCGGGTTTGCAGTCTGGCTTGGAATCAGGCGCTCTTCTTAGCGTTGAAAAATGCCCCACTGTTACGAATTGGAATCCATCCGCCGGATTGGGATCATCCCGCCATTCGGAAACAAATATTGGAATTTGCTGCACTTGCCGCGCGAAGGGCAATCACGTATCAGGATTGGCTACTGGAACAGAGAAGTCTCTCATGAAAACAAATCGCGCAGACCTTCATATTTACTCGCGGCACAGCGGACGTGCGGCGGATTGGGTTTTGCGACGTCTCGATTTTCCGGCCAGCTTTTCGAGCCCTCAAGAAATTTACACCCAACTGCGAGCCGCAAATATGCGGTTCGTCACGCTCACCGATCAAAACACCATCGAAGGTTGTTTGGAGATCGCCCATCTTCCAGACGTCATCATCGGCGAAGAGGTCAGCGCTCATTTTCCGGACGACGAATGCCGGATTCACATTCTCGTCTGGGGAATTACCGAGGCCCAGCACCGCGACATCCAGTCAGCCAAAGAAAACATTTTTGACCTTCAGAAATACCTTTTCGACGAGCAGATCGCGCATGCCGTGGCTCATCCCTTTCACAGCGTCAACGGCAAGCTGACCGCCTCCCACCTCGAAAAGCTCATTCTCCTTTTCCGTCATTTTGAAGGCATCAACGGCCGACACGGAGTCCTACTCAATGAAACCGCCAAATTTGTTTTGGGTGGACTGACGCCGCGCGATATCGAAATTTTTCATTCCAGAACAGGCATCACTCCGAGTCATCCGGAACCCTGGAAGAAGATTCTTGTTGGCGGCTCCGATGACCACGGAGGAACGCATCCCGGCAGTGTTTTCACAGAAACTCCCGCCTGCGCTGATGCTGCAGAATTTCTAAAAAACATCCGCGATGGCCTCTGTGAACCTCGCGGCGAATCGGGAACTCCGCTGAAACTTGCCCACAGCACCTACAGCACGGCTTTTGAATTTGCGAAAGCCAAGCTCCCGCTCAAGCCCGGCGAACCTGCTGCAGGCCTTCTCGAAAAAATCACCTCCCGTTTCATGGAGGGCAAGGACCCCACTGAATTTTCCCTGATGGATAAATTCGGCTTCCTGGCTCAAGGCGTTGTTTCGGGTAAAATTTTTGACATTGCGAAGGCTGGAAACATATCGCTCTGGAAACAGCTTGCCGATTCATTCAACGAGCGGGATCTCAAAGCCGCCATGGCGAGGGAGACGTCTGGAATTCCAGAACCCGAGCGCCGCGCTTTCGTAATGGCCAATCTCAACGCCAACAAGCTCGGATACCGCTTTGTCACAGACTTTATCCGCCAAATCTCCACGGGAAAATTTCTTGAGAGCATTCAGACCATCATTCCCCTCGTTCCGATTCTTGGATTGCTGAGCCCCTACATTCATGCCTTCCGCCTGCCGCGCAGAGAGTGGCTTCGCGAGACAACGCAATCACTCAGCGGAACCATCCCTCCCTTTCTTAAAAACAACCGCCGTGCGTGGTTCACCGACACGCTGGAGGATGTGAATGGCGTGGCCACAACCATCCGCAAAATGACTTCGGCGGGAGTCAATGCCGGACGCGACATCACAATCATGACCTGCCGCTCCGAAATGGCCGAGCAGGGCGTCCCAATCAAAAACTTCGAGCCGATTGGAGAATTCGAGTTGCCGGAATATGAACTCCAACGATTGAGCTTCCCGCCAGTGCTGCAAATTTTCGACCATCTCGAACGCGGTGGCTTTTCAGAACTCATTATCAGCACACCTGGCCCTACCGGCCTCTGCGCTCTGGCCGCCGCAAAGTCACTCGGATTGCGGGCGATTGGCATTTACCACACCGACTTTCCGCAATACGTCCGGATTCTTACCGACGATTCATTCATGGAAACTCTCACCTGGAATTACATGCACTGGTTCTATAGCCAGTTGGATGTCATTTATGTAAACTCAGAAGACTACCGCAAATGCTGGATCGAGCGCGGAATTCCGATTGAAAAACTTCGTATTCTTCCGCGCGGCCTCGATACGAATCTCTTCCACCCCTCCAAGCGAAATCGCTCGTTCTGGGAATCCCGCGGACTGCGCCCCGGCGAATGTGGAATGCTTTTTGTCGGCCGAATCTCGAAGGAAAAAAATCTCGATGTTCTCATCGCAGCCACGCGTCGACTGGCAGCGGAGAAAATCCCGTTGCGTCCGATTTTTGTTGGAGATGGTCCCTACATGTCGGAAATGCGCAAGCAATTGCCCGACGCAATTTTTACCGGGTATCTCGCCGGTGAAGACCTCGCCAGCGCCTACGCATCGGCAGATTTCTTTGTCTTTCCAAGCACGACTGACACGTTTGGCAACGTCATTCTTGAAGCCCAAGCCAGCGGCATTCCAGTGATTGTCTCAGACATCGGCGGGCCGAGAGATCTCGTAGACAATGGCAAAGACGGATTCATCACCAAAGGCCACGACTCTGCAGAACTAGCCACGGCTATCAAAAAACTCGCGACGGATCGTGAGCTGCGCGAACGTATGGGATCGCTTTCACGGCATCGGGTGGAAACACGCGATTGGAGCGAAGCTTTTGAGAAATTCTGGATGGAATCTCCAGAATAAAGCCTCAGCGCTCTCGGGAATCCATCACATCGCGCAGGGCATCGCCAAGGAAGTTTAGCGCAAGCAGCGTGAGCGACATGGCCGCGGCAGGAAAAACCAGCAACCACCAGAAACTGCGAACGGGGTTTATCGCCCCTGCCCCATCTGCCAATAAGGACCCCCAACTTGCATGCGGGGCCTGAATGCCCAACCCAAGAAAACTTAAAAACGATTCATCAATAATCACCGCAGGAATCGTCAGCGTGAGATAAATCAAAATGATTCCACTCAAGTTTGGCAAAAGGTGACGCGTTAGAATGCGGAAATGCGACTGCCCGAGCGCTTGGGCGGCTGTGACGAATTGCCGCGATTTCAGCGACAAAACCTGACCCCGCACAATACGAGCCATGGTGAGCCACTCGATGACACCGAGAGTCACGATGAGGATTACGATTCGAGACGATTGAACCAGCCAGCCCAATCCTGCAGAGGCTGCCCAGTTTTGAAGGGTCAAATTAAAGGCATTGATCGCGATCAAAATGAAAATAAGACGAGGAACGGAATATAAAACATCCACCACCCGCATCATGATGGCATCGGTGCGCCCGCCGACATAGCCAGCAACGAGTCCCCAGGCGGTTCCAATTGTGAGACTCACAAGCGCACCGCAAAGGCCCACCAAAAGCGAAACCCGTCCACCAGTCAGAACCCGATAGAGCAAGTCGCGGCCATTGAGATCCGTGCCGAAAGGATGTTCCCACGATGGCGGTGCGTATTGGTTCGGGCCCGGCTCGCCCAGAGAGCTGGAAAGAAAAAACGGGCCGAAAACACAGACAAGAATCACCAATAAAAGAACCAATGCCGACACGCAGGCGGCAGGATTTTTTTTCAATTTGTGGACAGTGCGAGTGTCAAACATGGGCTTTAATGCGGCGATCCAACAAGACATAGGCGACGTCCACAAGCAGGTTGAAGACAACTAGCATCACACAATAAACGATGACCATTCCCCCAAGCAGGAATCCGTCGCGATTCAAAATCGAATGCACAAAAAATCCTCCTGCTCC
>JBEIMO010000134.1:0-5277 GCA_040378625.1 Verrucomicrobiia bacterium
CGACATCCGATGGCAGCGAGGCGGGATCAACCGCAAAGCCATGGTTCTGGGATGTGATGGCGATTTTTCCGGTGCGCAGGTCTTTGACGGGCTGATTGGCTCCACGATGGCCGAATTTCAATTTGAACGTCTTTCCGCCAAGCGCGAAGGCGAGAATTTGATGGCCGAGACAGATGCCAAAAAGCGGTTTTTTGCCGACGAGCCCGCGCACAGTCTCATGCGCATAAGTGAGGGCTTCGGGATCCCCCGGGCCGTTGGAAAGGAAGACGCCATCGGTGCCAAGAGCCAGAACTTCCTGGGCGGTCGCTGTGGCAGGGAGAACGGTGACATCAAATCCCTTGCGGCGCAGGTAACGAAGGATGTTTTTCTTCATGCCAAAATCCAAGGCCGCGAGCGTGTATTTTGCGGGTGGCAGATCGGCAAAGACATTGCCCTTGGCGTCCGCATTGGCTGCAGGAGCGGATCCGCGGCGGAGAACCCAGTCGGCACTCAGGGTGCTATCTTTGTCCCACTGATAGCTGGCCTTGGTTGCAACCTCTTTCACAAAATCCACACCATCGTAGCTGGCCGAGCGGGCTGTCTCGACGGCTTTGGCCTCATCGAGGATTTCTGTGGTCAAGCAGGCGCGCATCGCTCCGCGCGTCCGCAGATGACGTGTGAGAGCCCGCGTGTCGACGCCTTGAATGCCCGGGATACCGTTTTTCTTCAAATAGGACTCCAGCGTTTCGTCGGAGCGCCAATTGCTAACGACAGGGCTCAGTTCTTCAATGACAAAGCCGCGAACTTGCGGGATGCCGCTTTCCACGTCCAGGCTGTTGATGCCGTAATTTCCTATCTCGGGATAGGTCATGGCCACGATCTGACCGCGGTAAGAGGGGTCCGTAAGAATCTCCTGATAGCCACTCATCGAGGTATTGAAACAAATCTCTCCGGTCGTGGTGCCCTCGGCTCCAAATGATTCCCCGCGAAATACGCGTCCATCTTCCAATGCAAGCAATGCCATCATGCGCGGCACCCTAGCATTTGCACCGCCAAGGGAAAAGCATTTCGGCGCGGTATTTTTTGAAGGAAGTTTTCAGAGTTTAGTTTTCAGTCGCGCGAACCGCAAAAAAACTACTCCGCAATTCTCTGGCTTACCTCAGGTCCACTCCGCCGGCGTTGAGAGGAATGATGCGGTTGAGTCCGGTAATGGTGAATTCCTCGACGGCGGCGCCATCGCCTTGAAGAAAACGGACGCTATCACCCGTCTTGCCGCGTTGCATGACCATGCGAGCGATGTTTTCGTCGTCACTGATATTGATAAGAGGCAGTCCATCCGGGCTGACAAATCGCGTTCCCGATTTGTCCGCAACGGCCTTCAGTGCAAGTTGCTGGCGTTCGCCGGTGAGAGGGTTGGGGATGAGGCGCACTTTGAGGATTTGCGGCGGAGGGGGGCCTTTAACACTTGGAGCGACTTCGTTGTTTAAAAATCCAAAGTCTGCGGATTGCTGGATCGACTTTTGCCAATCAATCGTCCACTCGCCGGTAGATGTGCGGGAAAGAACACGGAGGCGTTGCATTTGAGGCGTTGATTCCAGAACCGCAAAAATATCTTTTTCCTGCGAGGCTCGGATTTTTCTTGGTTCGGGAGCGCCTTTTTCTTGGTGCCATGTTCTCAAGACCGTTCCTGAAAAATCCGCCTGCGCGATGACCATTTCGTTATTGTCCGAGGGCGATGAACCGATGAACCAAAACGTATCGCCTGTTCCCAACGCGAGCGATTTTCCATTCACAGGGAGAGGAATTTTTTCGAAGGTCTGGTTGGCCTGGGACGTCCATAAAGCCTCTGCGGACGCTGCAACGAGCCGCTTCGTGCCGGCATCCAGGGAAATGATGCCTGTGGGTGTTTCTGATGTGGATTTGGGTTGAAAGGATGGCAAGGCGAAATAAGTGAGTGCTGTGGCGGATGCGCTGAGGATGGCGTCGGATTTGGCGGCAATGGCTGTAGCGGTTGCGTTGCCATCCGTTTTTGAAACTGGCTCGCCACTCGCAAGCGACAAGACGTGCCAAGAGCCTGATTGGAAAATGATGGCGGAATTCGCGTTCGTCGCCAGCAGGGTGTTTTCGGAAATTGGGCCGATCTCGCGTTCCCACTGGAAGCCCGCCGTGGCGGAATATCGGAAACACAGGAGCGTGCCTGAAGCATTTTCCGCAAGAACCACAACGTCGCCGCTAGGCAGCAGGCAGAAATCTTGAATTCGCTTCAAGCGAGGCGACTCCTCATCGTTGATCCAGTCATTAAAATGAATGGCCTCGCCCTCGACCTTGATATCGCCCACTAAAAATCCACGGATGTGATAGTGCCCCGCGGGAAGTTTATTGTCTTCGTCATCGAGGCCGTTCCAACTGGTCATGTAGCCATTCAGGCCAATGCGGAAGGCATCTTCGCCATCGAGCGAATGCAGGGTGCGAACGAGTTTTCCCGCATTGTCAAAAACGCCGAGCGTGATGCGCCCTGTGTCGGGAACGGCAAAAACAATTTCCTGATCCGCCGCATGCAGCACGCAGATTCCGAGTAGCATGATGATGAAAGAAACAGCGAGTCGCTTCACAGATAATACTTCCAATTGATGTTTGGGAAAATGTTGTCGCGATCCTCGCACGCTGCAAGTAATCCGTTGTCCTGCTCGCCGGACTCGAGCATTTCATAGAGTCGGGTGAAGCGCAGAATGTGGTCATTCGTCCGCTTTGTGGCGTAGTCCACCGCCGTGCCGGTTTTCATAAGGAACGCCCAGTCGCTGGATTGTGCGAGGAGAAGTTCGCGCGCGAGTTGTTGGAGGGTGCGGCGAACGAAAGGCGAGCGGGTGCGTTCATGCTCGCGGGCTGCCTGTGTCATCCGGCGAGCGGCGGCGTGGAGATGCGGATAAATCCACGAATTGCAGTGGTCGACCCATACTTCCCAGTAGCCTTTGTTTCCCCAACTCGACGGCGATGGTGCTACCATTTGTTGCGTCGCATTTTCCTTCAAATAATCGCTCGGCGTGGTGAGCCGGAAGGTCTTCTGATCGTAAGCGGCTTTGCGCAGGAAAAAGTTGAGAAATTCAGGCCCCTCATACCACCAATGTCCAAATAGCTCGGCATCAAATGGACTCACGATGATCGGCTCGGTCGGCAGAACGCTGCGCAGATGTTCGATCTGGTGGATTCTGTTGTTGAGGAAATCCCCTGCATGATGGTCGGCCGCAGCCATCGCCCATGCGCGATTGTAGGTTTCTTTGTGCGGCGAGCCGGTGATGCGGTGGTATTTGAATCCTGTATTTCGGCGGCAACCGGTATCGGGCATCACGGTGCGCAGATAGTCCTCCGGAAGTTCCATTCCGATATCGCGGTAAAAGTCGCGATACGCGGGATCGCCCGGATAGCCCTCCCGTGCGCTCCAGACCTGTTTGCTGGACTCGCGGTCGCGTCCAAAAAACGCGGGGCCGGAGGGTGTAAAATAGGGCGCGTAAATCGCAAAGCGCGGGCGAGGTTCGCCATACATAAGCCCATGCGCATCGACGATGAACCAGCGCAAATTCGCTTCCTGCAGGAGAGCGTCGATTTGCGGAACATAAGCGCACTCCGGAAGCCAGATGCCCTCTGGATCACGTCCAAAACATTCGCGGTGATAGTCGCGTCCAATAAGGATCTGCGCCCGCATCGCCTCGGGAACCGTCTCCATGAGGGGCAGAAAGCCATGGGTCGCCGCGCAGGTGATGATTTCAATGATCCCGTCCTTTTGCAGTTGGGCAAATGTTCCGACGATGTCGCGTTGGATTTCCTTGCTGTAAAAATCCAACGCTTCACGGAATCGGTCTTGATAAAGTCGGGCGATTTCGTTGAGCGCGGCATCGTGCGAAGTGCGTTCGACCTCCATGGCTGCCAACTCGCAACCCCGCTCCAGATAACGTTCCGCGCGATCCTGCAGCAATTTGTCGCGAAGCATTGCGCAGAGGCTCGGAGTGAGAGTGAAGGTCAGTTTGAGAGGAACTTTTTCCGCCACCATCCGGCGAAGCATTTTCAGCAATGGAATGTAACATTCTGTGATCGCCTCATAGAGCCAATCCTCTTCGAGAAATTCCTCGTGCTCGGGATGGCGCACCCATGGGAGATGAGCGTGAAGGAGGAGGGCGAGCGAACCTTGATGCATAGAAGCGGGAGCAGACTACTTCGGACGCCGCCAAGCGTCCAGCATGGAGAAAATCAGCGCAGTTGGTCTTCCAGCCAAGCCAACGCCTTGGAGTAACTCTGGCGCTCGAGATAATGCCGAAGCGTAGGGTCGGTATCGGTCGGCAGGGATTGAATGAGACGATCCAGATGTGCCGCCGCAGACATCAAGGCTTCCAAATGCGCCGCCGTATCCCGATCCCGAAAGGCGTGATCGGCGACAATATCCAGACGAGCCTTCACGGCGGCATGGAGACTGGCATGCAAGGAAACTGAGTCGCTCATAGGAGTCGTTTATCCCGAAAACGGATTTTAGGACAGAATTAACCGCAGCCGACCAAAGGGAAATGGCCTCTTATTGGCGTTTGACCTGATCCCAAATGCGGTCGAGTTCCTCGAGCGGCGTTTCTTCCATTTTGCGGCCGTCGGATTGGAGTTCGCGCTCGATGGCTTGAAATCGGGAGATAAAGCGTTTTGTGGAACCTGACAGCGCGGTTTCGGCATCGACGCCGAGTTTGCGGGCGAGGTTGACTGCCGTAAAAAGCAGGTCGCCGACTTCCGCTTCGAGAGCGCCAGCATCCTTCTGTGCGATGGCCTCGTGAATTTCAGCGGTCTCTTCTTTGATCTTCTCGAAAACAGGCTCCACATCCGGCCAATCGAATCCGACGCGCGCCGCTTTTTTCTGAGCGTTCTGTGCGCGGAGAAGTGCTGGCAATGAGGAAGGGATGCCATCCAGAGCCCCAGTGGTTCCGCCTTTCTCGCGGCGTTTGATCTGGTCCCATTGGGTTAGGACCTCTTCGGAATTAGCCGCCGAGGTGTCGCCAAAAACATGCGGGTGACGGCGCACCATCTTTTCGGAAAACGTGGTGGCGACATCCTCAAACGAGAATGCACCGCGCTCGCCGGCCATTTGAGAATGCATCACGACATGCAGCAGGATGTCGCCGAGTTCCTCCTGCAGGTTGGCGTCATCGGCTTTTTCAATCGCCTCAATCACCTCATGACATTCCTCCACAAGTGCACTGCGGAGGCTCATGTGCGTCTGCTCGCGGTCCCACGGGCAGCCGTCCGGCGCACGGAGGCGGGCCACAA
>JBEIMO010000135.1:0-5274 GCA_040378625.1 Verrucomicrobiia bacterium
CAATGGTCGCCCCTGCGCCGACCCGCCGGGCAAAACCTTGCCCTAAAGTTTTCTCCTGCACTCGAAGGGTTCGGTGCGGAAAATGTCATCAATGGCATCACGCGCCCGACCGATGCCTCCAATGCCTGGGTGTCGGCGCCAAACGACGGAAACGCCTGGCTCGAGTTCAAATGGCCCTCGCCTCAAAAGATCGGCCGGGTAGAAATCACCTTTGACGCCGACTGGGATCATCCGCTTGAAAGCGTGTTTATGGATCACCCAGAGCGGGTAATGCCATTCACCGTGCGCGAGTATCGCCTGCTCGATGGAACCGGACGCGTCCTGCACGCCACCGAGAAGAATCATCAGGCGCGCAACGTCATCGCCTTCGAGGGCGGCATTTCCACCGACTGCCTTCGCTTGGAAATGCCATCCCGGCAAGGCAACGCGCCTGCAGCCGTTTTTGATGTTCGGATCGAGGAATAGCCCTCGCTCAGAAAAACAGCCCCCTCCGACATGACGGTGCGCCGGATGCGCAATCCTTCTCCGGGACCGCTCGCGCGGAAACAGCCGGACGCATCCTCCACGCAGAAGTTTTGATGGCGGGTTCCCTTGGCATCGAAATGACCGATGACGGGAGCCGAGATTGTGAAAGGCGTGCTCATGAGTTCGCCTCTGGAATCTGGGCAACCAGCATTTTTTCCACAATGCGTCCGAATTCCGGCGCGCCAAGGCGGCTGCGCGCGTTTGAGAGACGAAGGGGTAGTGATTGCATTTTTTAAATTTCTCCTACTGGTTTATGGTCGAATTATCTACCAACTCATATCCGGTGGAGTTCCACATCGAGCTGTCTCGACTAAAATTAGCTTAATACTTTGCATTCCCCGTGAAGGGCGGAAAATCGTCGGTTCGGAAAGGGGACGCAGGCAGACCGGCACTGTTTACCAGATTACAGGTTGGGTTGTCCGCCCAAGCATATCGGACGGCGACTGGCGAGGGCACCTTGTCAGACCAGACGATCACATTTTGGCCCTGAATCATGGCATCGGCCCAGACCCATTTTCTGTCCTCGCCGCAAATGGCAAATCCCTCCAACTCGCTATTCGGGTTATTGCGGACAAGAGGAGCCGTTTTTTGGGCTTCGGAATTGACAGCGTAGGTCTCTGGGAGCGGCTTGGCAACCAGGCCCGCCTCCGTGTGCTTGAAACCGAGGATCGCTTTTCCGTTTTCGATTTTCATCGAATCGTAAACCGGGCCTGAAAATGGGCGGGCTTTGTTGTAGTTTCTGGACAATGCAATGGTCGCCAGCCTCTCACCGGGGTCCTTTTTATTGCGCGGGTGGACGTCTTCGGATTCCCCCACATCAATCAGGACAGCCTGGCCGGTATTAGGTAATTTGAGCGCGAAAGACTGGGCCTCGCGCAGTTCCGACCAGGCACTGTCGCCCGGAGCAGGCTTTTTTTCTGTAAAATTGGCGAGTTGGCAGAAGTAGAACGGAAAATCCCCTTGATCCCACTGCTTGCGCCAGTCGGTGATGAGCAGCGGAAACGCCGTGCGGTATTGATAGCCTCTTCCTGCGTTGGTTTCGCCTTGATACCAGATGGTGCCGGCGATGGCATAAGGGATGATCGGGCGAATCATTCCGTTGAACAGAAAGCTGGCGGCGTTCTGCGGACTAGGTGGAATGGTGGGTGCCTGTGGGGCGGCCGCCTGTTGTGCTTGATCCAAGGCGGGGAATTCGTATTCGGCTTTGCCTTGCCACTCGCCGGCAAGGGACATGGTGCCGGCTTTGGGGTCCTGGGTGAACTTCGCCGTGCCTACTGGATCAAAGATACGGATGGCGAGCACGTTTTTTCCCTCGCGTATTTCGCTGGGCGGGATGTCATATTTGCCACCGCGGCGGATGTTCCCAGCATCCAGCGCATCAAGGTAAGTGGTCTGGTTCAGAAGTTTTCCGTTCCAATAAACGCTGTCGTAGCCATTGATTCCAAGAGCGAGCGGGAGTTTTTTAACTGGCTTGGATGGGATAACCACCTCCTTGCGCAGCCACACAGCGCCTGTCTTCGGGAGCCCAGAGGCAGCCACAATGCCCGGGATTTTTACAGGCACCCAGCCGTCGGTCGGAGTATCTATCCCCGCAAAGGCAGCGGTATCTTCGACCATCTTGTCTTCGCGCGCATTTTCTTTGAGCCAGACTGCAAGCCCTTCGATGAAGGCTTCCTTTCGCGCCGGGTATTCCTCCATGAGTATCAAGAGACGGTCTCGGGAGGCCTTCAGGTCGGGCACGCTGTCCACGGCGCCAACGCTGGTCCAGGCTTCCGAAGGAGTGCCACCCCAAGTGCTTTTGATCAAGCCCACAGGAACATTCAGTTCGTTTTGCAACTTCTTCCCAAAATAATAACCGACGGCTGAGAATTCGGCGCTCGTCTCCGGAGAGGCCGGAACCCAGAAACCTTCAGTCTCTTCAAGCGGATCACGGGTCGCATTCCTTTTAACGCGGAATTCGCGCAAGAGTGAGTTGGCACAGGCCGCGATTTCTTTTTGAGAGTCGAGGGTGTTTTTTAAAACCCACTCCATGTTGGATTGGCCGGATGCGACCCAGACTTCCCCGACGAGCACATCGGAAAGGATGAGCTTGTTCTTTCCCTCAATCGTCATTTCAAACGGCCCTGGGGAGGAGGTTTTCAGATTCAAGGCGGTCCTCCACTTACCATCCGCATCGGCGGTGGCATTTGCTGTCTGTCCATTCAGAGTGATGGCTACTTGCTCGCCCGGATCCGCTTTGCCCCAGATCGGGACTTTCGCGGATTTTTGTAGGACCATGTGATCGGAAATGATGGCCGGGAGCTTGACGTCGGCCCAAACGCACGCTGTGGAAACGGCGATGGCAATGGTGAACTTCAAAGGAATCGGGATGTTCATAGGGAAGGCACGCATCGATGGATCAGTGATTTTCGCATAGTTGGTGGGAGAATTTTAAAGTGCCCAGAAATTTACGAGTGGCGGAGACCCAAGGAGAATATTTGGACGCTTCATTGAGTCCTCTTTAGGAGGTATTGTTTGGCCTGTAAAGGTTCGGAGTCTCTCCACCTAAGGAAGCCATGCGCCCTGCGCACGAAGTTGGGTTCGCAAAACTTGCGGATCAAGATCGGCGGGATCGATGCCGGCCTTCTGCGCGAGAGCGATGGCTCGGGACAATACGCCTGCGGCAAAACAAGGAAACGGTTGCCGTCGTAAACCGCTCCCGGCGCGATCACATAGGAGGTCCAGGGCAGGTCGATCTGGATTTCCTGGGTCAGCGCGAGATCACGCACCGCCTCGACCGCCCCGACGGACAAGCGCATTTCGGTGCAAGCTCCCTCCGACATGACAGCGCGCCGGATGCGCAAGCCTTCTCCGGGACCGCCCGCGCGGAAACAGCCGGACGAATCCTCCACGCAGAGATTTTGATGGCGGGTTCCCTTGGCATCGAAATGACCGATGATGGGAGCCGTGATTGTGAAAGGCGTGCTCATGAGTTCGCCTCCGGAAGCTGCAAAACCAGCGTTTTTTCATACTTCCGAAATCCCTTTTAAATGTGCTCTCAACCCCTGAGCCATCATGACGAAAAAAACTCCCATCAGGCCGGCCACGAGGGAATAACAGATGAAGGCAGGATAAAAAATGTCTTCTACTCCGGTTACAAATGGCCAAAGCAAAAGCAGGGCAGCGCTACCGAAAATGTATGCCGCAAATAGCCACGACAAAATCAACATACCAAACGCTGCCCAAGGGCGACTAAACAATGCCCCCACCCCGAAAACGAGCCCCGCTGAACCCACAATGATGTGAATGAGATATGTCGTTTCCGAGAGCACCATCGAATTCGTAGACAACACGAAAACAGCAGTCGCCAAAAAAATCCAAATTCCGCCGAATGCTCTAACACTTAGTTGCGAACTTTTGGTGGAACTATCGGACTGCAACTCCTCAAATTTGGTTACCCAATTCGTCCGGCGTGTAAAAAAAGCCACTGCGATGATCGCAGAGCCCAAAACAAACATGCCAGAAACTGCAAGCCATTTAGGAGGTTGAGGCGTGTGCGACAACAAGTCCGGGAAATTATGCGCCGCATGACAGACAATCAATAAAACTAGGGGCGTCCCTGCCAGCCTTGCCAAGCAATACAAACTTCCCACAATAGTCGCGCCTATCACATATTGATAGCCATTTGTATAATGAAGCAGTCCAAAGGTTATGGAGGCTACAAAGACATAAAGGGTCATGCTTTTTCCTTGGAATGCACGAAAAAGAATGCCGCGAAAGAGAACTTCTTCTGACACTCCGATCGCCAACGCGGTAAGCAACGCCGCGAAGGTTACAGGAGTGATCAGAATGGAAGGCATGGAGACATTCACTGCGGCAAAGAATTTAGTTGCGGGAATAAGCCACGGAACAGCCAGCATTAAGAAGGTCGGAAAACCTCGGCGCAAATAGACCGCGCGACTTCCGCCGTAAATGGAGGTGTAAATGGCAAAAACGGTAACGCTGACTATGGCTCCGAGCGTCTCCAGCAATAGGGGGTTACAATCAAACCAAAAGCCCGGCAAAGCACATGCCACGGCAATGGCAACTACCAAGAGGAGGGTCAGCCATGGGTTTGGTGCGGGGGCAGTTGATTCATGGCTTTTTATGGAGCGCAACATAAGGAAGGTTAATTATTGGCTTTTACCAAGAGACCCGCGCATACGCTCTATCAATCTTCCAATTCCTGCGGATCAGAAAATTTGGGCTGCTGCCGTGCTTGATGACGGGTTCCCTTGGCATCGAAGGGCGAGTGGATGTTTCCTCCTGCTGAAAAGGCGCGGCAGGAGTTCTCGGATGATGCCACAGTGCTTTCACTGAACTTCGTGTGTCGCTGGCCCGATGGCACCGGCCTTTATGAAGAGAAAGAAGCATTGGTGGTGAAATCGCGTGACTTTCCGCATCTGGAAAAACGGGCCGCCAGCTTGCTGCGCCTTGTGGGCCGGAATTTTGGTGATGCGTGGATCGACTACGCCAGCCACTCATCCACCGCCGGAGTTTTTTTCCAACTGCAACGCGCCATGCTCGGATGGATCGAGGTCTGGAGCGCGGTGCAGGAACAGCACGGCAGGAAACTCGGGCGCGCCCTGCCGGATGACGCGCGCCTTGCCCGCGCCGTGCTGCGATTGAACGAATGCGCACCCGACGAACCGTATCCATCGGAAGATCTGGAGCGGATCACCGGACTGGGAATCTCGCAGATCGATCGACTGTTTCTCCAAGCCTACCAGA
>JBEIMO010000136.1:0-5223 GCA_040378625.1 Verrucomicrobiia bacterium
ACAGAAATCCAAGCCACCAAACTCAAGGAAACCACCATGACACTCGCCGAACAACTCCACGAAGAAGGCATGCAGCAGGGAATCCACCGCGGTCAGGTTGCTGGCAAACAACAATACATTCTTGAAGCCCTGATGATTCGTTTTGATCGAGTCCCAGAGGGTCTCCGCGAGGAAATCGAGTCGATCGCCGACACTGACAAGCTGCAATCATTGCACCGCGCTGCAATCCGCAGCAGCACGCTCGAGGAATTCGCTCAAGCGCTTTAAAAATCTCCCGCGACGGCGTTCAGTTGCGCGGAAAGGGTAGGGGGTCGGCCTCCGGACGCGCCAGGAATTTTTAAGGTTCAGAGGGGACTTATTCGACGGTGACGCTTTTGGCGAGGTTTCTGGGTTTGTCCACGTCGCAGCCGAGATGGGCGGCGATGTGGTAGGAGAGTAATTGCAGCGGAATCGCTGTAAGAATCGGGGCGATGTAGTGCGGGGCATCGGGGATCAGGATGACATCGTCGCAGATTTTTTTGAGGGAAGTATCGGCTTCCGTTCCGATCGCGATGACTGGGCCTTTGCGCGCTTTGACTTCTTCGATGTTGCTGATGTTTTTGTCAAAGACGGCATCCTGCGGGGCGATGAAGACGGATGGCGTTTCTTCGCTGATGAGGGCGATGACGCCGTGTTTAAGTTCTGCGCTGGGGTATCCCGAGGCTGAGATATAGCTGATTTCTTTGAGCTTAAGAGCGCCTTCCATGGCGATCGGGTAGTGCGCTTGACGGCCCATGAAGAGGAAATTTTTGGCCTGTGCGTATTTTTTGGCGATGGCTGCGATTTGGGAATCGAGTTCGAGTGTTTTGGTAACAAGGTTGGGAAGTTTTTCCAAAGAGGAAATGATCTCGCGACCTTCGCTGTGGGAGAGGTGGCGTATGCGTCCGAGCAAGAGGCCGAGCAATGCAAAGATCGTTAATTGCGAGGTGAACGATTTGGTTGCAGCAACGCCAATTTCTGGACCCGCGTGCATGTAAACGCCTCCGTCACTTTCGCGGGCGATCGTGCTGGCGACGTTGTTGCAAATCCCAAGTGTGACATGGCCTTTGCGCTGGCTTTCACGCAGCGCGGCGAGCGTATCGGCGGTTTCTCCGCTTTGGCTGATAACAAAGACGAGCGTGTCGCGGTCGAGAGGAATATTGCGGTAGCGAAACTCGCTGGCAAACTCGCATTCGACTGGGATGTGGGCGAGGGATTCGATGATGTATTCCCCTGTGAGCGCCGCATGGAATGCGCTTCCGCAGCCAACGAGCACAATGCGGTCGATGTCTCGGAGGTCGGCGTTCGTCATGTTCAGGCCACCTAATTTGGCCGTGGCCTCTTCCAAGGAAAGCCGTCCGCGCATGGCGTCACGAACGGTGTTGGGCTGCTCGTGGATTTCTTTGAGCATGTAGTGGGGGTAATCGCCTTTATCGACAGATTCAGCGGTGTATTCGACTTTGCTGATCTGGAAGTCGGCACCTGATCCCGAGACGGTTGAGATTTCAAATCCATCAGCTTGAAGGGCGACAATTTCGTAATCGTTTAAAAAAACGACATCACGCGTGTGCGAGACGATCGCACTGACATCACTCGCCAAAAAATGTTCGTTCTTTCCAATGCCAAGAACCAACGGGCTGCCCCGGCGGGCTCCAACGATCAGACCGGGGAGATCGGCATGCACCACGGCGATGCCATACGTGCCGATGACTTGCTGGAGTGCCTTGCGAACGGCTTCCAGAAGGCTTTCTTTATTTCGGTGGGGAGAAGCGTCAAAGGCTTCTCCAACCAAGTGGGCGAGCACTTCGGTATCAGTCTGAGAGTGGAAGACGTGGCCTTTCGCCTTAAGTTGATCGCGCAGTGTTTGGTAGTTTTCAATGACGCCATTGTGCACCAGAAATAGACGCTCGGATTGTGCAGAGTGGGGGTGTGCGTTTTCGCGGGTGACCGCTCCATGAGTTGCCCAGCGGGTGTGGCTGATGCCGAGGCCGCCGCTGACAGGTTCAGCTTCGATGGTCTTGGCGAGATCGGCTATGCGGCCAACGGATTTGCGGACCTCGATTTTCCCCTGGTCCAAAATGGCAACGCCAGCAGAGTCGTAGCCTCGGTATTCGAGGCGGCGGAGACCATCCAGAAGCACAGGTAAAGCGTCGGAGGGGCCAACATAAGCAACAATTCCACACATATTAATTGTAACGTGACATTTTGAATCTGCTGTTGCAAGGTCGTCATCGATGACTGTCCAACCCTCCTCTTCCTTCAAGTCGACTGCGCTCGCCATCATTATGGGAGGCGGTGCAGGCACTCGGCTTTTCCCGCTTACAAAAGAACGCTCCAAGCCCGCAGTTCCGCTTGGCGGCAAATACCGCTTGGTTGATATCCCGATCAGCAACTGCCTGAATTCGGGTCTGCGCGGAATTTATATTCTCACGCAATTCAACAGCGCGTCACTGCACCGTCATATCAACGAGAGCTACAAGTTCGATGACTTCACGCCGAGCTTTGTTGAAATTCTCGCTGCCCAGCAAACGCCAGAGGGTTCGAAGTGGTATCAGGGCACAGCGGATGCCGTGCGCCAGAACATGCGCTACTTCCTCGAGCATCCTTGCAAATATTTTATCATTCTCAGCGGGGATCAGCTCTACCGCATGGATTATCGCGAGATGCTCAAGCAGCACATCGATACCGGCGCGGACCTCACAATCGGCACGATTCCCGTCAACCGCGAGGCGGCGACTGGATTTGGAATCATGCTCACCGACGAGCAGCGGCGCATTCGCGAGTTTGTGGAAAAACCCAAAGACGCCGCCGTGCTGGACACGTTGCGCATTCCACATGATCTCCTCCACGCCATCGGCCAACCCTGCGGCTCGGAGTTGTTCCAAGCCTCGATGGGTATCTACATTTTCAACCGGGACGTTCTGATTTCCTGTTTGGATAACGATTTTATCGACTTCGGAAAAAATATCATTCCGGCGACCATCAAAAAGAACAAGGTGATGGCCCATATTTTCCAAGGCTACTGGGAAGACATTGGAACAATCCGTGCATTTTACGAGGCCAACCTCGGCATGGCCGATCCGAATCCCCAATACAGCTTCTATGTCCCTGGAGCCCCGGTTTACACGCATCCGCTCTGCCTCCCAGCCAGTGTCATCAACTCCGCCAAGCTCAACCGCGCAATGATCTCCGATGGTTGCATTGTGGGCGAAGTGACGCTCGACCGATGCGTGCTGGGAATCCGCAGCATCATCAAATCCGGTTCCGTTTTGAAGGACACGGTGATGATGGGCGCCGACCTCTATGAATCGGATGTGGATAGCGAACCCGCTGGAGTTCCTCCGATTGGCATTGGGGCGAACTGCCGGATCGAAGGGGCGATTATTGATAAAAACGCCCGCATTGGTAACGATGTCGTGATCTCCGCAAAACACGGCGCAGACAACTTCGATGGGGATGGGTTTTACATTCGTGACGGCATCGTTGTGGTGCCGAAAAACAGTGTCATTCCCGACGGAACTCGGATATAGCGCAGGGCATGAGATTTTTTGCGCGTCTGCTCTTTCTGGCCCTTCCCTTGCTGCTGGTGGGTTGTTTTTTTGAAAAACCCCTGACGTCCACACCGTCGGAAGCCATCAACACATGGTTTCTGGGTGAGTGGCAGAGCAAGGGAGCGGACGGAGGCATTTCGCGTGCTGTGGTAACGCCTGCAGGCCCGGATCGATACAGTATTCAAGTCACATTGGCTGGAAATCCTTCTTCTGAGGAGTATGAGTTCCAAGCTTGGGCTTCACGCGTTGGAGATTCCACATTTCTGACCCTGCGAAATCAGCGTGCCACGGCGAAGACCGCAGAGGGTTCCTTTGTTTTTTTCCATCCTCAAATGCTCGACCAAAATACCATTCGTTTGCGGTCGTTGAAATTGAGTGCGGCGGCCTCTGCGACATCCATGGAGCTCCGCAAGGAAGTGCGAGATCGCCTGAAAGATGGGTCCCTGTATTCGGATGATCAAATGACGGATTGGACTCGCGTGGGCGAGGTATATTGGCAGCGCGACGGGAAGACAGGCGTTTTCACTCCATTGCGCTATCAGCGGCCTGCTGAAAAATCGCGTTGAGCGCGGACCACGATCATCTGCGCCACCGCTTGGGCAGTGAATTGCACGCGAAGCGGCTCAAGCGTCAGACGGACAAAGTCACCCGCTTATTGCATCAGGGAACTGGGATATTCCGCCTCGAGCGAATAGTTCCCTTTGATAATATTCTTGCCTGGTTTTTGCGCGCATGTGGCGTGGCCGGCACGCTGCGTCGTCAATATCTCGACATTCGCATTGTGCATCAGGAGTGGGTTTTCCCAGATCTGCCGCCGGCTTTTGAAGGCTTTCGCTTGCTTCATCTCACCGACCTGCATTGCGATCTCGATCAATCACTCGCTCCCTTGGTGGAAAAACTGGTGCGTGCCACTCCTCACGATGCCGCAGTGGTCACGGGGGATTTTCGCAACGGGATGGAGGGATGCCATGAGACCTGCATGGAGGCCACAAAATCCATTGTGGATGTTCTTTCGCCGGCACGTTGGAGTGTGCTCGGAAATCATGATTTTCTGGAAATGGTGCCCGCTCTGGAGCAAATGGGACTCCCTGTTTTGCTTAACGAAACGGCTGTTCTCGAGCGGGGAGGCGACGCGCTATGGTTCGCGGGTATTGATGATCCCCACTATTACCAAACTCATGACTTAGCGGGCGTGAAAGCGAAGGTGCCTGCGGGAGCTTTTTCGATTCTTCTCTCCCATAGCCCGGAAACGTATCGGGAGGCGGATCAGCACGGATTCCATCTGCAACTCAGCGGGCACACGCATGGAGGGCAGATTTGCTTGCCCGGTAGAATTCCTGTTGTTGTGCCATGCCGAATTGATAGGCAGTTTGTCGCGGGACGTTGGAAATACGGGCGTCTCCAAGGCTACACGTCGCCAGGCACTGGAGCATGCGGCGTCTCGGCTCGCTGGAACTGCCCGCCGGAAATAACGGTTCACACGCTACGCTGCGCAGCGGATTGAATCCGGGTTTTTTTTAAAATTGCGTCTCAAAACATAAAAAATCCGCAGGCTGGATTTTCCTGATTCTCCCAATATGATCCCCTGCATGAAATATATCTTCGTGACGGGCGGTGTGGTGAGTTCTTTGGGAAAAGGGTTGGCTGCGGCATC
>JBEIMO010000137.1:0-5181 GCA_040378625.1 Verrucomicrobiia bacterium
AGTGATGCCGCAAAGCCCCATGCGTCCTCATTGGTGGGGGGCGTGTCATCACGCTGGGCCGCTTTCGATCCTAGTTCGGCTGCCGGTTGGGCGTCATCCATCACAGACAGCGCGCTGCGCAACAAAGCGCTCTCGGCGGTTTCGACATCATGGAGCCAGGCCAATCCCGATCAAGCCGCACAGTGGGTTGGTTCAATCAAGGATGCACAGTCGAGGGATGTCGCCACGGCGGCTTTCAGCATGGAATTGGCCAAGGCGAATCCCGCCACGGCCGCTCAATGGGCCTCGCGCATTTCCGATCCGGCCCGGCTCAGCAGTTCACTGAATCGGATCGTGAGCGACTGGAAAAAAATCGATCCGAATGCCGCGCGCTCGTTCGTCCTTTCCTCGACAGTTATGCCGGCGGATTTAAAGCAAAAGCTGCTGCAATAAATCGCGCGTGGCTCAAAGTTGAAAATGACTTTTTCCCCCTTTGAGTTTGAGGTAGGTGAAGAAGGGGTGGTCTTGCCGAGAGTGAAGATTTTTCGAATTGCTCGCGCAATAAGGGGGGAGTGGGGTGATCGACGGGACTCGAACCCGCAACAGCCAGGACCACAACCTGGAGCTCTGCCATTGAGCTACGACCACCATTTGGTTTTCCCATTGAATCGCTGGGAACTCTCTTATTTCGATTCTGAGGGGGAATTTGTCAACGCCGATCTTGCAGATTATTGAGGCGCAGTCCGCAGAATCGCATAAAATCAAGCGCTTGCGGGTTTCGCTCGGAATTAATCTTCCGAAACTTCTTCGTCGTCCTTGGGCATTTCTTTGGGCGCTTTTTGGGTAACGAGAACTTTGTCGATGCGTTGGCGGTCCATGTCGATGACCTCAAATTCATACCGACTCCACATAAATTTCTCGCCTTCGTGAGGGATGTGGCCGAGACGGAAAAGCATGAACCCGCCGAGCGTCGAATAGCGGTTTTCATCTTCCCCAGGGAGGTCTTCATCAATGCCGAGGCTGGTTTTGGTCTCATCAATATCGAGCATGGCATCGATCGCCCATGTTCCATCCTGACGCAGAATTGCTTTGGGTTCGTGGCGCTGTTCGCGTTCTGGCAGGTTGCCCACGATGGCCATCATGACGTCATTGAGAGTAACAAGACCTTGGAGGCCGCCGAATTCATCGACCACGAGCGCCTGATGTTTTCCGGATTTTTTAAACTCCTCGATCAGCTTGCCTGCGGGCATGGCATTGGGAACGTAAAGCGGAGGCGTCACGAGTGCGCGGAGCTCCACGCGGCCTGCGAGTGAGAGGTTTGCCCAAAGCGATTTGACGGAAATCATGCCCACCACATTGTCGCGGGTATCGTGATAAACAGGGAAATGCGAGTGACCGCTGCCCGCAATGCGGCGCCAATTCTCCTCGTCGGGATCATCGAGAGAAAGCCAGATCATGCGCGCCCGTGGGGTCATGAGGTCTCCGGCCGATTGCTCATCGAGTTCAAAAACGCTTTCGACCATTTCTTTTTCAGCCTTTTTGAAAATGCCGGCGCTGAGTCCCTCGTCGATGAGAACGCGGACTTCTTCTTCGGAAACAGAGGATTCCTTTGCCTTGCGCACGCCCAGAGCGGCCATCAAGAAATCGCTGGTGAAGTTCAACAAGTTGACCAGCGGCGAAAACATTGTGGAGAGGCTGTTCATCGGCTTCGCCATGGCGGAGGCAATGCGCTCGGGGTTGTTGAGGGCAAGGCGTTTTGGCACGAGTTCTCCAAGGATGACAGAGAGGAAGGTGATAACTCCCACCACCAAAATCAGGGAAAGAATACCGGCGTAGTCTGCGAGCAGCGGGACTTGGGCGATGAACGGCGTCAGTTTGTCCGCAATGTTGGCGCCGCCGACCGCACCGGCCAGAACGCCGACGAGTGTGATGCCGACCTGCACGGTCGAGAGGAATTTTCCAGGAGCATTGGAGAGGGCGAGGGCGAGCTTTGCGCCGCTGCTGCCTTCCTCAATCATGGTTTTCAGTCGTGTCTTCCGCGCAGCCACCACAGCGATCTCAGCCATGGCAAACAGGCCGTTGGCGAAGAGCAGCAGAAAGATAAATACAATTTCGAGAGTCAATCCGGACATAAAAAATAAATTAGACGATGCCTGTTTCTGGGAAAAACAAGGAATAGGTGGCAGCCGAGTGATGTGTGCACAAAGCGGCCAAGAGGCTTCGAGCGGAAGCCTTAGTGGAGATCGGGGGGATGGAAGACGTTTTCAAATCGGTCCGGCGGGCGGCGCCCCACGTAAGAAACGCGGGGCGCGGCCGCCGGAAAAGAGTCAGCGCATTTTCCCGCCGTAGATCGCGTTATCACCCAACTCTTCTTCGATGCGAAGGAGTTGGTTGTATTTCGCGACACGGTCAGTGCGGCAGAGTGAACCGGTCTTGATCTGACCAGCATTGGTTGCGACGGCGATATCGGCGATCGTTGTGTCTTCGGTTTCGCCGGAGCGGTGGCTGATAACGGCTGTGTAGCTGTGTTCTTTGGCCAGCTCGATTGCGTCGAGGGTTTCGGTGAGTGAACCGATTTGGTTCACCTTAACAAGGATCGAGTTGGCTACGCCTTGGTCGATGCCTTTGCGGAGGAATTCGACGTTCGTGACGAAAAGATCGTCACCGACGAGTTGGGTCGTGCTACCGAGAGCATCGGTGAGTTTTTTCCAGCCAACCCAGTCGTTTTCGGCGCAACCGTCTTCGATCGAGATGATCGGATATTTCGAGCAGAGGCCTTTGTAGTAAGAAACGAGTTCATCGGCCGAGCGTTTCGATCCGTCGGATTTTTTGAAAACGTAGGACTTCTTCGCGGCATCATAAAATTCGCTCGAGGCGCAATCGAGAGCAATGAAGATTTCTTTGCCGAACTTGTAGCCAGCGGCTTTGACGGCCTTGGCGATCGACTCGAGTGCGTCTTCCGCCGAGGAGAGGGCTGGCGCAAATCCGCCTTCGTCGCCGATGGCTGTGGAGAGGCCGCGTTTCTTGAGTTCACCCTTGAGGGCGTGGAAAATTTCGGTTCCGGCGCGGAGGGCTTCCGAGAAGGTTGGGAAATCTTTTGGCACGATCATGAACTCTTGAAAGTCAATCGGAGCGTCACTGTGGGCGCCGCCGTTGAGGATGTTCATCATCGGAACTGGCAGAACTTTTGCGTTTGGTCCACCGAGGTATTTGTAAAGCGGTTGACCGACTTGCGCAGCAGCGGCTTTGGCTGCGGCGAGGGAGACGGCGAGAATCGCGTTGGCTCCCACTTTCTTTTTGGTTGGAGTGCCGTCCACGGCGAGCATGGTTTTGTCGACCGAGATCTGGTCGGCGGCATCAATGCCGATGAGGGCAGGTGCGAGAAGTTTGGAAACGTTGAGAACGGCTTTTTGAACGCTCTTGCCGAGGTATTGGTCCTTGTTGCCATCGCGAAGCTCGACGGCTTCATGCTCGCCAGTGCTCGCTCCGCTTGGAACGGCCGCGCGACCTACTGCGCCGCCAACGAGTTCAACGTCGGCTTCAACGGTCGGGTTGCCGCGGGAGTCAAGAATTTGGCGGGCATGGATGGATAGGATGGTTGTGTCTGTCATAAATTGTTTATTTGCAAAAATGGAAGTCCTTGAGAAATCAAGTCGTTGCCTCAATAGCAAGAAGAATCGTGGTTATTTCTGGGTGGGATGGTTTTTTATTGCCGATCCAGACTCGGGAAGTGGTGTGGATTTTTGACAGAATGAACACAATGGGAGCGCAGCGGATGGCCTCCAATCCGTTTTCAATTTTTAAGCTTTGTTCGGCGCGATCCAAACGGCATCGTCCTCGATGTGAAGGGTAGGTTTATTTTTTAATGGCTGGAATTATTGTTCGTCCGAGGGCCCGCATTTTGCATGGGCATGATTGGGTTTACGCAACCGAAATCCTAAAAACATTCGGCGCTCCCGTGGATGGCGAATTGGTTTCGATCAAGGATGGTCGCGACCACCTTCTGGGTGTGGGCATTTACAATTCGCGCTCGCAAATTGCCGTGCGCCGGATTTCGCGTCAGCGTCAGGAATTGGATGAGGATTTTTTCCGCCGAAGAGTCGCTCAGGCCCTTGAATACAGGAAGCGCGCTGGTTGCCGCGAGGATCTCGGTCGCATTGTTTGGAGTGAGAGCGATGGATTGCCGGGCGTGGTTGCAGACCGCTACGCCAATGTGCTCGTTCTCCAAACGCTCACCTTGGCGATGGACCGGCGCAAAGAAATGATCGCCTCGGTTTTGGCTGAGGCCACTGGAGCGGTTTGCGTGATTGAACGCAATGACGCGCCAGTCCGAACAGCCGAAGGAATGGCGCTGCAGACTGGTGTGCTCTTTGGGGAAAACCCGGGACAGATGGAAATCGAAACCGGAGGAGTCAAATTTTTGGTGGATCCACTGGGGGGACACAAAACCGGTCTGTATCTTGATCAACTGGAATCCTACGGCATCGTTGCCGCATTCGCCAAGGGCCGCACGGTTCTGGATTGTTTTTCCAATCAAGGCGGCTTTGCCCTCGCCTGCGCCAAAGCGGGAGCCGTTGGCGTCACGGCCGTGGAAAGCGGCGCGGAGAGTATCGCCCGCTTGCGTGAGAATGTGACCCGCAATCAACTCGCCATCAATGCGCGTGCCTCCGACGTTTTCGATTTTCTGCGAAACCCGGATCGCCCGGAATACGACCTCATCATCCTCGATCCGCCATCATTCACAAAAGCCCGCGGACGCGTCGCCGAAGCGCTTCGCGGATACCGCGACCTCCATGCGCGCGCGGCGAAGCTCCTTTCAAAAAACGGCCTGCTCGTCTCGTTCTCTTGCTCGCACCATGTTGCCTCGCACGAATTCGAGAGCGCCATTGCGGATGGACTCTACGACGCCCGCCGCAACATGCGCCTTGTCCGCCGCATCAGCCAGCCAGCGGATCATCCGGTTGTTCTCGGCCTGCCAGAAACCGAATATCTCAAAGGCCTCATCCTCGAAGCCATGCCTGGACGCTAACGCGTTACTTTTTCCCTTTGCGGGCGACTTCCTCAAAAAGTTCCACGAGTCCGTCATCTACACGCAGATCGACTAGTCGCCACTGACTATCGGCTTTGTAGAAATAGAACCGCCAGCGGAGAGGAAGGTCTTCATTGAGCGAAAGGCAGGTGATGCGGGAGAGCGATTGGCCG
>JBEIMO010000138.1:0-5147 GCA_040378625.1 Verrucomicrobiia bacterium
GGAGGCTTCATAGCGTTTATTACCTATCCATTAACTTATCTCACGCCATCGCCAGCGGAATTCCTCCCTTATTGGGTCGTTTGATATGGGTTTACGGTTCAAAAAAAGCGCTGATCCTTTTGAGCGTTTGAGCGGTATCAAGGAGACCAAGTTCCTGCAGATCGGATTGGAATAGGCGGAGTCCTGCGATTTCGTGGACGGGCAGCCATTCTTCCAAGTGATCAATGATCGTTCGGAGATCTGTATCGCTGGGGTCCTCTTCCTCAATGTCTATGGAGGAAGGATAATCCTGTCGTTCAGATTTTGAGCCGCAGGGCGGGGTTTCCGGGATGGGTGATAGTTGAATCCATGAATCTGATCTCATGGAACGACTATCTCCAGCCAACCAGAGCAGAATGGCTCCATCAAACAGGCAAGTGCGCGAGTGAATATGGACTTTTGTTTCCTTAGGGCGGTTTTTTATTTCGTCATAGAGCATCAAGGCGGTGTCATGAAGAAGTAAGCCGGGCCCTAGCAGATCGATGTTCACATGCTTGTCCTTGTTGGTGAATGCCGACTGGAGGGATGAGAGCAATTTCGTGGGATTACGCTCTGCAAGATTGAGGTGCATGAATGGTAAGGGGGTTGATTTTTTCAAAAAAGTGAGGGGAATTAGGAATCGGATTTGCTTAGTGGAACTTTCAGTTTTTGTCCCACGCGGAGTTGTCTGGGATCCGTGATGCCGTTTGCCTCCAAGAGGTCGTTGTAGGAGACCTGAAGACGGCGGGAGACCGCATAAAGATTATCTCCTCCGCTGAGGGTGTATTCCGTGATCGCTGGTGTCGGTGAAATCTCGCGGGCGGCTTCCGGCTTTGGGTTAGCCGAATTTGCCGCCACCGACTTTGGGGGGAGGGGAGTATCCGGATTTTGAGCTGCAATAGATGTTGTCTTCACAGCGATCGCCTTGCGGACCTCGCTAACATCTTCCCGGGGGTTGGTCGCATTTCTTGCTGCTAAAAATTGCTCCCTCAAGGCGCTATCATTCGCTTTTACAGGCGTTGGAGGCTGAGGTTTTGCGGGAACTGAAACCACGCGTTCCGGAGTTTTGGCTGGCTCAGGTTTTTTCTCTGCGACTTTGGCTGTCGGGCGTTTCTCAGATTCCTGCTCTTTTGATATATTTTTCGCCGTGGTCTCCGCGACTTTCTTTGGTGCGGGTGGTAGGGCTTTTACTACAGGTGTGGCCTCAGATTGGGGCCACTCATTTTTTGCAAGGGAATCAGATGCAGGGCCAGACTGCTCTGGCATTTCTTTCGTAATGGCAGCGCGTGGCTTGAGAATTTTTGATCGCAGATTTCCCCAGGTGTAAATGCCCGCGATGAGGGCGAGATGGAGGCTAAGAACAATGACAAATGCTCCAGTGAAGGAGAGGCGCATTTTGCTGAGACGGGATATCCAGTTGGGTTTCGATGGGGTGTCGTTATCAATCCAGTGTGGATGGCGTGTAGGATAGGTTTTTGGTGTTTTCATCCCCCGATGTATTCACGCTTTTTAAAATGTTTGCAAATCGCTGAGGCTTGCAGAGCCTTTTCTGATGCGGGTTACCGCCCGTTTAACGATATTTTAAACCGCTCACTCCCCAAAAATAACCGTTCGTTGAAAATGCAAAAAAGCTACGTTTTTAGATCGATTTGAGTCGTCGAAATTCGATGCTTTGCCGGCGCGAAAGTTCAATTTTCAGATTGTTTGCCATCGTGATCGTGAGGCCGACTTCGCCGTCATCGACCTTTGTCACATGGTCCAGATTGATCGCGTGCGTTCTGTTTGCTGGAAAGAACAGGTCAGGATCAAGGCGGTGCAGGACACTGCGAAGTGTTCCATTCACCGTGGGACCTCTGCCATCGCCAAGGATGATACGCGTGTAGGAATCTGAGGCTTCCAATGCATGAATATCCCCGATTCGAATAAGAACGTTTTTGCCGCCATCGCGAAAAAGAACCTTCTCCTCGCGTGAGAACGGTCGATCTTCGGTGGACTTAGCCGCATTGAGTTTGGCCAGCGCATGCCTGAGTCTGTGCGGGTCGGCAGGCTTGAGTAAATAGTCCAGAGCACTCACTTCAAAAGCCCGAACGGCATGCTCGGGATGGGCCGTAATGAAAATAAAGGGAATCCCCTGAGCGGGCAATTTATCAAGAAGATCAAACCCCACGCGACCACCGCGCAACTCGACATCGAGAAGCATGACGTCGGGTTTCTCGTCCTGAATCGCTTGCAATGCCTGATCAACCGATCCCACATCGCGCACATCGGTGATCCCAATATCGTGGAGCACGCTTTTCAATCCTCGGCGGGCAGGAGGTTCGTCATCAAGGATCAGAATTTTCATGGTTTTCTCCCTATCACACGCTTGATTCGGACCAAAGCTTGAATGAACCCGTCAGCCGTCTTGGAAAACTCCACGCCACTGCCTGGCGGGCAGGCATCCTCAATTCGTGCGCGCACGCTGGCGAGGCCCACATTTTCCTTCCAGTTGGCGGGGTCTGAATCGGGTGGCGCTGTATTTCTTATTTGAACAACCAAGTCATCCCCTTCGATGCGAGCATGCAATTCGACGCGTCCAAATCCATCGGCAACGCCGTGTTTGACGGCATTTTCTACAAGTGGTTGGAGCAACATCGGGGGCACGGGAAATGCCTCGCTTCCCGCATTGGCGCTGACGCTCCAGTCGAGCGCTTCCTCAAACCGCATTTTTTGCAGATGGAGCGAATCGCGGATGATGTCCAGTTCCTTGGAGAGGGGAATGAGAGGTTCTTTGGAGACGTCCAATGAGTTTCGCAAAAGTTTTGAGAGGGAAGTAACGCCACTCTGCGCAGCTTGTGTGTCTGTGCGGATGAGTGCATGAATCGCTGTCAGGCAATTGAAGAGAAAATGAGGATTCACTTGGGCTTTGAGACGCTCCAGTTCGGCCGATTTTGTTGCGGCAATTGCCTGTAGCAATTTCTCGCGCCTTTGTGCTTCCGAGCCAGCACCAATCAGGAGTCCCGTCGTTGCGACAATGGCAATGAATGCCTCGATCTGCCATATCATGCCAATAACCGAAGTGGAAAAAAACGGCCCGCATCCACGGATTGTAAAAGTGACGGCTGTCAGCACCACAAACAGCACGGAAAGTGCAGCGGCAGGCAACCCACGTGTCAGCGCTACCCATACTAAAAATGGGAATGGCAAATAGGCGAGGGCCTGCATGGATGCGGTTTCCGATGCTTTTCCTTGAAACGCCACCCACGCGGCGGCAAAGACACAGGCGAGCTGAACGAGTGTCCTGGCTATTTCCAGAAAATGCGTATTCCTCGGCCAAAAACGTCCGCTGGTGATCAGTAGAATCACCGGCGCGACCACAACTGTTCCTGCGGTATTTGTCGCCCAATACACGCTGGCCACAGCGATGAATGCAGATGGCGGCATCATTCCAGTAATGCTCAGGCAGGCTGCGCTCCAAGCTGCAGCAAGGCCCATCGGGATGCCAGCGCCAAGTCCCACCAGCAAGAGGACGTCCTGCGTTGAGGAAAGTTTGATATCAAAGTGAGAGCGTTTTAGCAGAGCCGCCCCCATCCACAACGCGATGCTCATGCCGGCTGGAGCCAGAATGCTGAAAAGCCAAGGATTGCCGGCAGCATGGCTGCTTAGAAAAAGTGGAAGAAAAATCCCAGGCAATACCCTCGATCCAAGGAGCAGAACGGAGGCAAGAGCAACGCCGCCGGCAGGCCAGATCGGTGAAAACGCGGAATCCGCATTCCCCCAAAGTTGCGCCGAACCCACCGCCGTTAAATAAACGGCCGCCGCAACCAGCAGATTGGCTAAAAATGTTTTTCCTTTCGAACTCTGGGGCGATTGGGCCGGCACGACGGATTGATTAACCTTCCTGACCCTGCAATGCAAATCCTCTTCGTTCTGGCCGGCGCCATTCGCATCGCCTTTTCTGATCCGATTTCCTACAAGCAGAAACTTTGGTTGCTCATTGTGAGGTTTTCGTGAGGGTATTTACTCCACTGCGTTTTCAAGGCAAATAAGTCGCAAATTTTTATACCCGATCCGGTATTTCCAATGAGTGATCCATTGATTCAATTTGTGAAGGCCAAGCGCAAAGCCGTGAGAATGACCCAGCATGATCTTGCCGATCGGGCTGGAGTGGGTCTGCGTTTTATCCGTGATCTGGAGCAGGGCAAGGCATCACTACGACTCGACAAGGTCAACCAGGTTCTGGGTCTCTTTGGCTACCAGATGGCTTCGGCACCTTTCCGAGAGGGGTGGAGGATGAGAAAAGCTGAGATTGGAGCGGCTTAAAAAAACTGACGCCCGCGATTAACGGCCACGGCACAATCGCAGCGCGAAGGTTTTTAGGAACCCGCTGAATCGTATCGGTCGCCCTATTTTCACTCGTAGTGAGTCCACAATCGCAGAACTTTAACCACTCGCTCAGACTGGAGCACCTGATAAACAAGTCTATGTTGGATATTGATTCTTCGGGAGTAGGCACCCGCAAGATCCCCTATGAGCTTCTCGTAAGGAGGAGGATTTTGGAAAGGGTCCTCCTGCAAAATATCCAATAAAATTTCGGCCTTCGGTTTAAGACCTGCACTCGCAAGTTTCTTGGCGTCCGTCTGCGCTTGTTTTGTGAAGACGAGGTTAAAGCTCACCAGTCAAGTTTCTTGGCGCACGCATCAACCGGAGTGGCAAGTCCGGTGCGAATGGATTCCCTCATTCCCGGAATCGAGACCAGAAAAAGGCTCTCTTGAATAGCGCGCCAGTCGTCCTCGGCAACGAGAATGGCATTGGATCGCTTGCCAGTGATCTGAATCGGCTCATGAGATGTCGAAGCATCGTCGAGGAGTTTGTAAATCATGGATCGTGCATTTGTGGCCGTGATCGTCTGCATGATTTAAGCGTGCGTTATTACGTGCGTTAAGTCAAATGGTTTTTTGTCAGACTTTTCGAACTGCAACCGCTTTCTAAAAGTTCTATTTCTGAGAGGGAGGATCAGAATAATGAGGGCTTGACTTGTTGAAAAAACAATACATACTTTTCAACATGAATTGTGCAACGCCAAGCAAGCCCTTCCATCGCCAAATCCTCGCCCGGGGGGGGCGGAAGGGACGGGGGTGGGCCTTCAC
>JBEIMO010000139.1:0-5122 GCA_040378625.1 Verrucomicrobiia bacterium
AGTGAGCGACGATTGACTCACGAAAAAATCCTTCGCCGTCAGCAAGCGGAGGTCGGCGGGAATGATCGAGCCCGCCTGAAGCACAACAATGTCGCCGGGGACGATTTCAGAAATTGGCAATTCGACCTCTCCATTATCGCGCAGCACATGACAGCTGCTCTGCACCATTTCGTTCAATTTTTGCACCGCCTTGCTGGAGCGGCTTTCTTGGTAATAAGAAAGGCCCACCGAGATAACGACCATGGCGCTTACGATGGAGGCAGAAGCCGGATTGCCGGTCGCCAGCGAGATCACCGCAATGACCAACAATTGAATGACCAACGGCTTTTTGCACCGCATCAGAACTTCCGTGAAGAAGCCGTGCTTTTTGTGCAGGCCGAGGTGGTTTGAGCCCCACTTGACGCGAAGATACTCGACCTCAGGCGCGGCGAGCCCCTTGTCGCGGGTCTTCATAAAATCCAGCGCCTCAGCGTGGCTCTTGCAGCAAACTTCGAGCAGAAGCCTCTCGTGCTCAGTCACGGATTCACGCGCGGCCTGTTTAGCTCTCGAAAGGCCAGTGGGCGTAATTTTCCCGAATGGCGTAATTTTTACCACAATACCAAAAAGTGCACTATCAAGGATCTGGGCGCCACTGAGAAATCCCCCTTGCCAAAGGGACCCTGCAAAACCTAAGAAAATAGGTGACGGCATGGTCGCATATTGTGGTGATGCCCGACATATTCCCATGAAAGAAGAAATCCATATCGAAGGGCGGCTTTGTGCGGTCATCCTCAAGCAGTCTTTTGATGAGCCTGGAATTCAGTTTTTCACCCCGAACGATTTCTCTCAACAACTGGCCTCCATGTCATATCAGCCCGGCAAGGTCATTCCCGCCCATACGCACAATCCGGTCCAGCGCGAGGTGATGCATACCCAAGAAACGCTGTTCATCCGCAAGGGCAAAGTTCGTGTCGATTTCTATACCGAGCAGAGGGAATACCGCACGAGCCGCATTCTCTCCGCGGGTGATGTCATTTTGCTGATCGCCGGCGGCCACGGCTTCGAAGTGCTGGAGGAATTGAACATGGTCGAGGTCAAGCAAGGCCCCTATGCGGGCGATGCAGACAAAACGCGCTTCGTTCCTCAGTTGCCGGATCAGTTGCGTTTTGAGTAGCCTTAGAGAAACCTATAATTTAATCTGCGCCCCAGAATTTCTTACATCATGCCTTTAGGGAAAACACTCATTCTATTATTCCAAAGCATTTTATGAGTGTTTTTGATGCCGATTACGCCGCTGCATACGACCTGCTCTACCGCGACAAAAATTACGCGGCGGAAGCAGGATTTGTGCATTCGCTAATCCAAAGACACCTGCCCGCCGCCAAGTCGCTCTTGGATTTAGGTGCCGGCACCGGACGTCACGACGCGGAATTTTATAAATTGGGCTACGAGGTTTCGGGAGTGGAGCGCTCGCCAGAAATGCTCGAGAAAGCCAAAGCGGTTGCTTTTGAAAAAACCTCCTCCCAGCTCGCCGCGCCGGCATTTCATCAGGGCGACATCCGCTCCGTGCGCTTGGGTCAGAAGTTTGATGCTGCGACGTCGCTGTTTCATGTGATGAGCTATCTCACTTCGAATGCGGATCTTCGGGCAGGCTTTCAAACAGCCAAGGAACATGTGCGAACAGGCGGGCTTTTTGTTTTTGATTTTTGGTATGGTCCGACCGTCCTGAACGAACGACCCGCCGTGCGCATCAAGCGCCTCGAGGATGACTCTATTGCACTGACACGCCTGGCCGAGCCGGTTTTAAGAACTGCCGACAACGTCGTGGAGGTTCACTATGAAATGCTCGTAAAACGCAAAGCAGGCGATGCCGTTAAGTCGATTCGCGAGCGCCACGACATGCGGTATTTTACCCTGCCGGAAATTTCCTGGATCGCCGAGGAAGCTGGCTGGCAAATGCTCGAATCCGGCGAGTGGATGACCGGTCATGCCCCCACAGAAACATCCTGGGGCGTTTATTGTGTGCTAAAAAATCTATGATTCCCGTTAACGAACCACTTCTCGACGGGAATGAAAAAAAATATCTCAACGAGTGTATCGACACCGGCTGGATCTCTTCGGAGGGTCCGTTTGTTAAGCGATTAGAGGAGATGATGGCCCTCACCGCTGGTCGCAAGCATGGGGTCGCCGTATGCAATGGCAGCGTGGCCTTGGACATCGCCATCGCAGCGCTTCGCATTGGCCCCGGCGATGAAGTCATCATGCCCTCCTTCACGATCATTTCGTGTGCCTCTGCCATCAGCCGCGCCGGAGCCGTGCCAGTGGTCGTGGATTCCGATCCACGCACCGGAAACATCGACGTCACACAAATCGAATCCAAAATCACACCACGCACGAAAGCGATCATGGTCGTGCACATTTATGGATTGCCTGTGGACATGGCGCCCGTGATGGAGATCGCCGCGTGCCATGGACTCAAGGTCATCGAAGATGCAGCCGAGCAAATCGGGCAAACCTACCGCGGGCAGCCCTGCGGCAGTTTCGGCGACCTCAGCACATTCAGCTTTTATCCCAACAAACATGTCACCACCGGCGAGGGCGGCATGGTGCTGGCCAATTCCGACGAACTCGCCGAGCGCTGCCGCTCTTTGAGAAATCTGTGTTTCGGCCCCAAGCGCTTTGTGCATGAGGAAATCGGATGGAATGGCCGCATGAGCAATCTCCAAGCGGCTGTCGGAGTCGCCCAAGCCGAGCGCCTAGAGGAATTTCTCGGACGCAAGCGCCGCATGGGAGCGATCTACAACGATCTTCTTCAGGACGTAAAAGGATTGGAATTACCGCTCGCCAAAACCGAATACGCAGAGAACATTTATTGGGTTTACGGAATTATTTTGAAAGACGAGATCCCCTTTGACGCCGAAGAGGCCATGCGCCGCCTGAGCAAAGCAGGCATTGGAACGCGGCCCTATTTCTGGCCGATCCACGAACAACCTGTTTATCGCAAAATGGGTCTCTTCAAAGACGTCGAATGCCCGGTCGCCAGCCGATGGGCCCGCCGTGGATTCTACATTCCCAGCGGCATTGGAATCACGGAACAACAACAAGCCGAAGTCGTGCGAGCATTAAAAGAAAGCCTGTTTGTATGACCGCATCCACAACGAGTCATCAAGCCGTCCGCCAAAACACCGCTCCTCCCACGATCACTTTGTTAACGGCGTTCAACTGGGTGCGACTGAGCAGTCCGGTGCGCAATGCCATTGCCTATTTGGAGCAGCATCAGCTCCCTTCACGAGTTTTCAGCGAGCCAGACCAGATTTCCATATTGCCCAAAAATGACTGCTTTATCTGCGAGCCGTCTGTCGTTCATGAGCATTCGAATTCGTATGGCCGGGATTCCTTTCTCTGGAACCTCCTCTCCAAATACTCCGAGCCATTTTCCAAATACGAAAAAGCCTTCCGCTTTGTTCTTGCGAATATCTGGCGCTTAAAAGCAGACCTACTCATCGGCTTCGATCCCGAAGGCGCCGTTCGTGCGTTTTTGGCTTCGAAACTTCTGGGGCGTCCCTACATCGTTTACTCGTTGGAATTCTGGGAGGAATTCCCAAAAAACTCCATCGAACGCCAAGCCTTCTCCTCCGCGAATTTGGTGGTCGCACCCGATGCGCACCGCGCGGCCATTTTGCAAAAACAATACGGCTTGAGGGATGATCAAATGGACGTCCTGCCTAACAGCGACTCGGGCGAATTCACCCCGACGCGCAGCGATTTCCTGCGCTCGCACTGCGGCATTCCCGCCGACAAAATCATCGTCCTGTGCACCGGCACACTACACAAAGGCCATTGCACAGACAAAATGATCGCTGCCGCCAGCACATGGTCGGACAATGTCGTGCTGGTCCTCCACGGCTGGAATCTTTCCAAGGAAGACAAACTTTCCATTCAAAAAGTTAACGCGGACAAACCTGGAAAAATTTATCTCTCGGAGGATTTCGCGACCTTTGACGACAAGAATAAAATTTTCCAATCCGCAGACGTTGGCGTGGTCGCCTTTTCGCGGCAAAGCTTCAATCATTTACATGGTGCGGGATCCGCAGGAAAACTTTACGGGTTTTCCCAAGCCGGCGTGCCGATGCTGGTTAAAAACACACCTGGCATGAAAGAGATCGTGGAAGGCAACAAGATCGGCATGGTTTTTGATAATTTTGAAGGCTTAGACGCCATGGCCGTAAAACTCTTCAACGCCCGCGAGCAATACCAAGCAGCCTGCAAAGCCTTCTTCGAAAACCATGAATTCGGCACACGCTTCTCATCGATCCTGAAGCGGATGAACGTCCGCGTGTAAAAAAGCAGACGGAATTTAGACAGAATTTACGGAATTAACAGAATGGGCTCCGTTTTTTCACCTCTGGCCCCTCCGCATTTTGTCCATTCGGTTAATTTTGTCTAAACTCCCCTTCGCGGCTTCCCTTCTTCGCGGGAGGTTTTTGTCTTTGCTGGGTTTTTCATGAAGGCGCGTCCGGAGGCCACGCCCTACCGAAAAATTTACGCAGTGACGCCGAGGCGCTGGCAGATTTCGCGGGTGGCGGTGGATTGGTTGAGCGTGTAGAGGTGGATGCCTGAAACGCCGTTGTCGAGGAGGTTGGCGCATTGCTCGGTGGCGTAGTGGAGTCCAATCTGACGCACGGCTTCTGGCGAGTCGCCCGCGCGCTGGAGGGCTTTCAACAAACGTGCTGGAAAGCGGGCACCGCCAGCGAGTTCGGCCATGCGTTTCATGGAGGAAACACTCGTGACGGGCATAATGCCGGCAACAATTGGAATTCGGATTCCTGCGAGGTCACATCGCTCACGGAAGTCGTAAAAATCCCGGTTCTCAAAGAACAATTGCGTGCAAATGTAGTCAGCCCCAGCGTCCACCTTGGCTTTGAGGTGATCCATTTCAATCAAACGGTTGGGCGTGGCAGGGTGACCTTCCGGAAATCCGGCAACCCCGATGCCGAATCCGCGTTTATCGGGATGGCCGCTGAATTTTTTGATGAAACTCACCAACGCCGCAGCTTGCGGAAACGTATCGCGCGAGTGGTCGTAGTCAGGTCTGTCACGCGGTGGGTCACCCCGGAGAGCCAGAATATTGCTGACTCCAGCG
>JBEIMO010000140.1:0-5102 GCA_040378625.1 Verrucomicrobiia bacterium
CAACCCGCGTGGCTTGTTTTGAGCAGCAAAGTGCTTTTATGGACAGCAAAACCGAAGAACACAGTCACTACTACGGGTTATTTTTAGGTTGGGACTTGGGATTGGAACGATCGCGAACAGGTCAAACAAAGGACCAAAATGGCTCTGAACCAATGCCAATAAGGGCCTGCAAGTTTGGCAAGATTTTTTCCCTAATTTTTTCGTAAAAAATTCGCTTTCGGACCCCAAAGACACCCGTTTTTTGAAATTCTTGGCCCGATTTATGCTTGAGCCACTACACCACATTTGGTGGTTTTTTATTTTTTAACCACAATATGCTGATTTTTTTTGACAAACTCGACCCAATTTATGAATCTCACCTCACTCGCACGGCGTAGATCTTGAACACAGGCCCTTCACCGGAGACCTGCCCGCCCGTAACAACCTAAAAAAACACAAAATTCCAATAACCATGGCCACGACCACTATCACTCTCGGAGATCGTCAATTCATTCTCGACCGCGACAAAGCGGAAGCCGCACTCGCCGCAAAACGCATTATTAACGGACGCCAGACGATGTTTTTCAACATTCTGCCCCTAAAATACACCTGGGCCTACGACATCTACAAAAAGATGAAGGCAAACCACTGGGAACCCGAGGACATCCAGATGCAGAAGGATTGTGAGCATTGGCGCGATACAAGCGGGTTTATCTCTGAAGTGGACCGCTGGATCGTAAAGATGGCGATCGGCTATTTCTCAGCCGCCGAAGGCATCGTGGGCGACAACATTCTTCATGTGATTCGCGAAGCCGTCACCGCCCCCGAACTCAAGCTGGTTCTGGGCCGGCACGCACAGGAGGAAAATATCCACGCCGACTCGCTGGTTTACATGATCAGCTCACTCGGCATCAATCCGCACGAATGCGAAGCGATGTTTGAGGACGTGATGACCATTAAAAACAAAACCGATTTCGTCGTGAGCAACAGCCGTGCTCTCCGCCGCGACATGGATTTGACGCTTCCGGAAAACAAACTCGCGATCGCGAAAAACATGTTCCTTTTCGGTCAGTGCATGGAAGGAACCCAATTCTACGGCCTCTTCGGCATGGTGCTCGCGCTTTACCGTCAAAACAAATTCCCCGGCATCGGTCAAATGTTCAGCTACACGCTGCGCGACGAATCCAACCACATCGAGCTTCTCCGCCAACTCTTCCAAGATCTCGTGGACGAAAATCCTGAAATATGGACGGAAGAATTCCGCGAGGAACTCCGCCAGACCATGAAAGAGGCGATCAACCTTGAGAAGCAATTCATCCGCGACTGCCTGCCCGTTGCCGCCGTGGGTCTCACCGCCGATGAATTTTGCCAATACATCGAATACATCGGCGATCGCCGCCTCGTCGGAGTAGGATTGGAGCCCTTCAACAAGGATCTCGTTAATCCCCTCCCTTGGCTTTCCGAGATGATGGAAATCAAAAAAGAAACGAACTTCTTCGAAGGCCGTGTCACCGAATACCGCCGCGGTGTTGATCTCGCCGGCGTCAGCGACGACGATCTCTAAGAATAACTCAGGCCCACCCAATTCGAAATTCGCAATCCCAAATCCGCAATTAATAAAATGCCCCGCCAACTCTCATTCGACGAAGACATCGCCTTGAAGCGCTTAGTGACCACGCCACGCGACCAGAAACCTGATTTTTCCTGGCGCGACAGCATTGACCTTGGAAACCTCATACACTCGGACATCACGGTCACTCGCAGTTCCGGCGAAGAAGCTGGGTTCAATCTCTGTGATGTCGCGGATGAGATCGGCCAAGCGCTCACCGACCTCCTCCTTTCGCGCGAGGAGAAAAATATTTTCAATGAAGAGAACCGTGGATTTGTCGCCAATGTCGCCCACTCGGTGGCCACCCGACTCGTCGAACAGGCCCGCGAATCTGGCGGATTGCGCCTCTCCGAGCACGACCTCTCCTTGCTCATTGAAAAAGCTCTGATCGAAAACGACGCGCACGATGTCGCAAAGAGCCTTGTTTTTAAGCGCTCGATCCGCTCGGCATCCGGAAGTTTCCAAACCCACGAACCTGCACCGATCAGCGTGCGACTCATCCGCCGCAACGGATCGGTGGTTCCCTGGATCGAATCCAAAATCGAAGGCGCCTGCCGCCGCGCTTTTCTTTCGATGAAGGAAAATCCAGAGGCTGCAGCCTCGATCTCGCGTGCCGTGACCGAGCGCGTCCGCGACCGTGAAGATGCCTTTGTTCACATTGAGGACGTGCAGGACATGGTGCAGGAAGAACTCATGCGCCAAGGCTACTACAAAGTCGCCGAGAGCTACATTCTCTACCGTGCCCAGCGCTCCCGCCACCGCGAGGAAACAAGCGCTGAGGAAGCCTCCGCTCCGACAGAACTTCAAGACTCGCTCATCGTCGTCACCCAACGCGACGGCCAAACCGCTTTCTGGGATGGAACAGAGCTCAAACGCCGCATCCAATTCGCGATGATCGGCCTTGATCTCAATCTCGACGCCCAGCAGGTCGAACTTGAACTCCGCCGCTCGATCGCCACAGAAGTCAGCGAGGACATCCTCAAAAACACGATCATCCTGAATTCCCGCACGCTCATTGAGCGCGATGCCGACTTTGCCAAATTCGCCGCCCGCATCATGCTCTCCTACATTTACGAGGAGGTCTTGGATTGGAAAATCATGCGCGACGGCATCGAAGGGCTCCGCGACGCCCACCGCAAGGCCTTCAAGAACTACCTCCGCACCGGAGTAACCATTGAGCGACTCACCCCAAAACTTCTCAGTTACAATCTCGATGCCCTCGCCGACGCCATCGACCCGACCGCCGACATGGACTTTGATTTCCTCGGCATTCAAACACTCTACGACCGTTATCTCATCGTGGATAAAACGCGCAAACAACAGCGCCGTCTCGAGACTCCGCAGTTCTTCTGGATGCGTGTAGCCATGGGCCTCTTCATTGACGAGACCAGCAATCGCGAGGATTGGGTCATCCGTCT
Organism: Verrucomicrobiia bacterium; assembly: GCA_040378625.1. Lineage (GTDB taxonomy): Bacteria > Verrucomicrobiota > Verrucomicrobiia > Chthoniobacterales > Terrimicrobiaceae > UBA967. The sequence goes on from JBEIMO010000140.1 coordinate 3,007, forward strand.
CTACAACCTTTATAAGAGCCGTCGGTTCTGCTCGAGCACACCGACACTCTTCAACTCCGGCACGCTCCACAGCCAGCTTTCCAGCTGCTACCTTTACAAAGTGGACGACTCGATCGAGTCGATCATGCAACGCGGCATCGCGGAAAATGCCTACCTCTCCAAATGGGCAGGAGGCCTCGGAGGCTCATGGACAGCGGTTCGCGGGACTGGCAGTTACATCAAAGGAACGAACGGCGAGAGCCAAGGCGTCATTCCATTTCTCAAACTCCACAACGACCAACTCGTGGCGGTCAACCAAGGCGGCAAGCGCCGCGGTTCAGGATGTTCCTACCTCGAGACCTGGCACAATGACATCGAGGATTTCCTCCAACTGCGCCGCAACACCGGCGACGATCGCCGCCGCACGCATGATCTCAACACCGCGAACTGGGTGCCTGACCTTTTCATGAAGCGCATGGAGGCCCGCGAAAACTGGACACTCTTCCGCTCGAACGAAGTTCAAGATTTGCACGAAACCTACGGCCGCAAATTCGAGGAACGCTACCTCCACTACGAAGGCCTCGCCAAAGAAGGCAAAATCCAAGGCCGCGAGATTCCAGCCATCGAAGTCTGGAAACAGATGCTGAAAATGCTCCTCGAAACAGGACATCCGTGGATCACATTCAAAGACCCCTGCAACCTCCGCAGCCCGCAGGATCACGTTGGCGTCATCCATTCGTCGAACCTCTGCACCGAGATCACACTCAATACGAGTGATGATGAAACCGCCGTCTGCAACCTTGGCTCTGTCGTTCTCGACAGCCACATGAAAGCCGATGGTTCGCTCGACCATGAGATGCTCCGCGAGACCATTCAGGTCGCCATCCGTGCGCTCGACAACGTCATCGACATCAATTTCTACCCGACCGAAGCCGCCAAACGCTCGAACCTCCGCCACCGCCCGATCGGACTTGGTGTGATGGGACTTCAAAACGCCCTCTTCAAACGCGGCATGGGATTCGCCAGCGCCGCAGCGGTTGATTTCAACGATGAGTTTATGGAAGCGATCGCGTATTACGCCTACTCCGCCTCCAGCGACCTCGCCGCCGAACGCGGTGCCTACAGCAGCTATCGTGGATCCAAGTGGGATCGCGGACTCCTGCCACAGGACACCCTCGAAATCCTCGAACGCGAACGTGGAGTCAAAATCGACGTCCCACGCGGTGGTCGCATGGATTGGACGCCAGTGCGTGAGAAAATCAAAACCCATGGCATGCGGAATTCGAATGTCATTGCGATCGCTCCGACCGCGACGATCTCGAACATCATGGGCACCACGCCCTGCATTGAGCCGAACTACAAAAATCTCTACGCCAAAGAAAATCTCGGCGGAAAATTCACGATCCTCAGCACCGAACTCGTTCGCGATCTCAAAAAGATCGGCAAGTGGAACAACGACATGCTCGAGCAGATCAAATATTTTGAAGGCGAACTCGCCAACATCGAGGAAATCCCGGAATCCCTCCGCGAGAAGCACCGCACGGTCTTCACGATTCCCTTCGACTTCGTCATCGAAGCCGCAGCACGCCGTCAGAAGTGGATCGATCAGGCGCAATCCGTGAACCTCTTCATCGGCGAACCCGACATGAAGATTGTCAGCCACATGTATCGCCGCGCTTGGCACACAGGCCTCAAAACCACCTACTACCTCCGCACACTCGGAGCCTCCAGCATCGAAGGCCCAACCACGAATGTGAAAAAGGAACTCCGCGGCGTCGTCGCCGGAGGAAACAAACCCGAATTCACCGCCGAACAAAAAATGGCCTGCTCCATCGAAGCCATGCGCAACGGAGGCGAATGCGAAGCCTGCCAGTGAGTTGGCAGAGTTAAATTTTAACGCGAGGCTCTTTCTGAAGAGCTTAAAAGTAAAAATTTGACTATACTAAAAAAAGGGCTACACAAATTAATTGCATTTGTTCGATCAAAATCAGAAATTGACCACTCAAACAGGCAATCTTTTCATATTGCGCAGGGGTGGAATGGTCTTAAGGTGACGACCCCATTATGAAAGATAAAGAGATGGATTCCCGGGTGAAGTCGCTGGCGGCCGAGGTGGC
>JBEIMO010000141.1:0-5099 GCA_040378625.1 Verrucomicrobiia bacterium
CCGCCCATGGCGTCGAGGGCTATTTTCATGCGGGGAGTGGCGAACCCGCAGGATTATTCTGCGCCGATCGTCAGCACCTGGCGCTTGTTGTAGTATCCACAAGCAGGGCAGGCGATATGACCAGGAGCTGCTGCGCCGCATTGCGGGCATTTGCTCAGCTTTGGTGCCTTCCAGCGGTTTGCCGCCTTGCGTGTGCGAAGGCGCATTTTCGATGTTTTGCGTTTGGGAACTCCCATAAGTTTACTTTATTTTATTTGTCAGCTTGTCCAGTGCATCCCATGCCGATGCGGGTTTTGGAACCGATTCATGGCTGGCGCTTGGCAAGCCATTACGCGAGGCAGGGCACTTCGGTCCACCGCTGCTGTCGCATCTCGGATGCGCCGGCAGGATGAGTTGAATATCCTCCCGAATGATCGGGGTCAAGTCAATCAACTCCCCGCCGGTCAATTCGATTTGCATGGAAAACGGATCCACCACCAAATCCTCCTCGAAATCCTCGAGGCAACGCACACAGGTCATGCGGGCTTTTACCTCCAAACTACCCGTGGCGAAAAGACCGCCATCGCTCATTCCGAGGTCCAGAGAATAACGCAGCGGGGAAACCGCTGTCATGCCAGCCTCGTCGAGTCCAAGGGGCGCGGAATCCTCCTCGCCTTCGAGATGCAGGGTGTCCCCCTCGGGAATATGGTGGAGATTTACTTTCATAACTCACCCATCATCACTCAAAGGCCTTTTTGGATCAAACGGAAGATGTCCGTGTTATCCAAAAATCCTTTGATTTCCTCCGATCCGGGACCGGTGCCGAGTGCGATGACATCTTCGGCGACGCCAACGGCTGCCGCTTGTTTCGACGCGGCGGGTTCCGTAAAGACAGCTTTCTCCCCAGAGGAGCGCATGCCGGACTCAGGGCCGGTGGACCAGGTGATGGAGGGAATGCCTTGCGCATTGATGCCCATAAGTGCGGCGCCTTTGTCATTGCGGAACGGATGACCATTCAACCGCAGGCCACCGACGCTGCGTTTGCCCGCCACAATAATCAGCGCATCATTTCCTGCGGATTGGACAGCCGCCGCGACCGCGTCATCCAATGCGAGCAATTCCCTCAACGTCCGCTCGCCCTCGTTTTGCACGGCGGCCTTGCCAGTGAGTCCCGCATCCACAACGAGGATGTAACCCCGTTGATTGTATTCTAGGAGACGAATGGCATGACGCACGAGTTCCGCGAGGGACGGCTGGCCGTTGGAGGCCGAGAATTCATCGGTAAAATTCAAATTCCCATTGCTGAAAAGACCGAGTGTTTTCGGGGTTCGCCAGGAGGGTGTGCTCTCGAGTTCCGAGCGGTTGAGCACGATGTCGTAGCCTTTGTTTCGCATTTCTAAAATGAGATCCCGGCCGTCCGAGCGGCGTCCGTTTTTCGATTCCGGTAACATGTCGCCAGCCCCACCGCCGAGGAGAACATTAAGCTCCGCGCTTTCGACGATCTGACGAGCGAGGTCGCTGTAGTCCAAAGGATCTGGCGTCTTCGCGTAGAAGGCCGCCGCAGTAGGATCCGTGATCGAGGTGTTCGACACCAGCCCAGTGACGCGTCCACGCTGGCGAGCCAGTTCGAGCAAATTCGGCAGCCGACTTTTTCGAGCAACCACGCCAAGCATGCCATTGTTCGCCTTCTGGCCCGTGGCTATCGAACTCGCAGCCGCAGCCGCATCGGAAACCGCAAAGTCATTCGAGTGGGCCGTCATCAGCGCCAAGTGCGGAAATTTTTCCAATTCCAAGCGATGATCCGCTCCGCCCTGATAATTTCTAGCGGGAGTCAGCACCGAAGGCGTGAGATTATCTGAGAGGAAAAGGACGATGCCAAAGGGACGCTGAACGACCCAGTTTACATAAAAAAGACCACCCAGCGCGAAGAAAACGAACAGGCATCCCAGCGCCAAAAGTCGGTTGCGAATTTTTTTGTTCATGGAAAACATTTGCGTCCCGCGCGGCAAACGGGCAATATAATTCCAGCGATTGCCCTGTGGTGTAATGGTAACACAGTGCCCTTTGGAGGCATTATTCATGGTTCGAGTCCATGCGGGGCAGCCACTTTTGTTTTGGAATCGAGCCTTGAGATTCTTTTCATCCCCTCATAGTTTTTTGCACTCCGATGTCTCAGCTCCCTAAAGAATGGCGTTTTCTACGAGCCGCCTGGGTTTACGCCCTGGTGGTAACTGGGCGTTCCCATGCCGCCACGGAGCTTGTTTCCAGCACGCTCGGCACGCTGGCCGGCCGTCAGGACATCGCCAGCCCGAAGCGCCTGAAGCGACTTTTTTTTGCGAGCCTTCGCCGCGAAAGTTTCAAGCCCGAGCAGATCAGTGAAGAGGAATTCGCGGGCGATCGTGGATTGTGGGCGATGCACCAATTGAGCGAACCCGGCCGCAGCGCGTTGTTGTTTTTACATCTCCGGATTTTTCCAACGGATCAACTCGCCGACGTGCTGGGTAAAAGTGAAAACGAACTTCCCGAGATTCTCTCCACCGCGCGGGCGGAACTCGCAACCAAGCTCACACCCGCCTCATGAATCCTCGCGCCGCACGCCGCCTGCTTTCCACTCACTTGGAAGATCCAAACGCCGCCGCGCCGGCAGCGATTCAAAGCGCCCTCAAGGATCTCGAAGGCTCCAGCGATTTGCTCGCCGAATACAACGCGCAACTCGCCACCGACAAACAGGTGCAAGCCCTGCTCGCGGAGGTCCAAGTGCCCGATGAAGCGATCGCCGTGCTTGTGGGAAAAATTAAATCCGCGCCGACGCGATATTTCAACCCACGCGATCCTGCCATGCTTTCGGTTTTGATTGGATTCCTGCTGCTGATCGCCGTCTTGACTTGGAATTTTCTGGGTCGTCCGGCGGCATTTCCTTCCGACGCGCTGAGCATCGCCGAGGAATTCCTCAAACCCCGTGAGCAGACATTTGAAGCAGTTGGCCAACCCGCTGGCTCGCTCGAGGATTGGTTTGTGTTGAAGGGATTCGACGGCTTCCGCGTTCCTTCCCGCTTGAAAAACTACATCGCGGCAGAGGCAGCGATTCTGAAATTAGACAACCAGACGGTCGCTGTCGTCACTGTGCCAGAGCAAAACGCCCAATTTCTGGTATTCAGCGGAAAACCGCTCGGCATCGAAATCACGCCGCATGGAACTTGGCGCTCCACCCAACTGGATCTGGAAAATGCCATCGCCCTTCGTGAGGAAAACGGCATGTGTTTCATGATTATCAAGCGCGGCAGCTTGGAGAATCTCGAGTATTTTCTGCGGCAGGATCTCGAGTGAGGCTCAATGCCTCTTGAGCCGCCCATCCTCAACCAAAAAAACTTGCTCTACTGCGAGGCCGCTTTTTTACGATACTGCGTATAGGAACTCCGCACGGCGATATAGGGATCAAGCGTATTTTGCGTTGTGGCATCGTAGGCTTTCATACGGCTATTCATGTTGCGCGCCGTATCCGGTGCGGATATTGCCAGCGATGTGGCTGTGCCAGCGCCTCCCAACGAAACCCAGGAAACTGGGTTTAACGCGTAATCCCCGGCCATGCCCACTGTATCGCGGGCGCTCTTCGGTCCTATAACCGGAAGCACGGCATAAGCACCATGACCGATACCCCATTTAGCAAAAGTCTGGCCAGTATCCGCCGGTGGCACATTGGCGAGATCTGGAAAGCGGTCGCTCAAGCGGATGATTCCTCCAACGCCGCCGACAGTGTTGATAAAAAATTTGCGCGTTTCGAGGTCGGCACGTTTGAAGTTGAGCTGAAGCAAATTGTTCACCAAACGCACAGGATATTCGGTGTTGTCATACACATTGTAGATCGCCGTGCGCACGGGTGATGGCAGAACGGTTTCGTAAACCTTCGAAACCGGCTTGAAAACAAAGGTGTAAATTTGATCGTTCGCCCAGAAGACCCCACGATTCACAGGTTCCGCTGGATCGGGAATTGTCGCCGCGTTGCTGTATTCATCGAGGTCGTCTTTTTTGGAAGCACCGTGTTTTTTTATGGTGATATCCGGCGTGGGATTTGACGGCGACGCCTTGGCTCCAGCCTTTTTGGGAGCGGGTGTGGCAACCGCTGAAGGTGCCGGCACTGCTGGGCGCGGAGCTTTCTTTTCAACAACCGGTGCCGGTTGAGGTGTGGACTGTGCGCGAGGTTGAGCGGGCTTTGTGGCTTTGGCTGGAGTTGGCGAAGGAACTGCTACCTCACTTTCCAAAAAGTAAGTTGCAAAGCGACCCTTACCGGAAGATTTAGGGATGCGCCCTTCCACAAGACGAACAGGTTGGACGCCCTGATCTGTTATCGCGACAATCCGGGATTGCGAAGCTTCACCCGCCGGGAGGATATCTATCCCCGCCAATAAAATGATGACTGCAATCGTGTGGGCCCAAGTTTTTTTCATAGAGATGAGCTTACTTTGATGATGCTACGGATTTTTTCAGTGCATTGATAACGGCATTGGCGCCGCCTGATTTGAACTCTGCATCAAATTGGGTTCTGTAGTTGGCGACCATGCTCACGCCCTCGATGACCACATCGGTGATGCGCCATTTCTCCGCCGCTTCCTGGCGATAAGTGACTTCGTAACGACTGCCTTTGTAGAGCGTGGTCGTCGGCACTTCCACGCGTCCAGGCTCAGGAGACGTGGCTGGCTTATAGGTTACATCAGGCAACTCGCCAGGCGTAAATTTGCTGGAGTAGGTGCGAATAATGAGTGTGGTGAAGAGGCCAGTGGCTTCTTTTTGTTGATCGTCTGTAAACTGCCTCCAGCCCGGTCCCACAGCGCGTCGGGTCATGGCTTCGAAATTAATAATATTGAGCAAAACTGGGCGCACATTCGTGGCCAGCGCTGCCGAGTTCGGTGAGTTTTTAGCTATAGCGACAATCTCGGTTACCGCTTTTTTAAGGAAAGTTTCCGCTTCCGCAGTAGATGCGGAAATGGACAACGGCCACAGCGCGACCAATGCAAGAAGTGGAAGAAGGCGAAGTTTCACGATGCGTTTTATTTTTTATCGCCGTTGTCTTTATCAACAGCGCCGAAAGCCATTTTACCGATCAACGATTCGAGATCAACCGC
>JBEIMO010000142.1:0-5090 GCA_040378625.1 Verrucomicrobiia bacterium
ACCCCCATCCTGTTCATTTTGTTAATCCTGCCATCCTGTCTCAACCTTCAGCACGGCGCGTCCGGAGACCGAGGCCCTACCCTTTCCGCGCGATAGAGCGACTGAAAACTCTCTCCGCTGGGTAGGGGGCAGTCTTATCTCGACCAGCGGGCGCCCTCGCTGAGGCCGGGGGTCCAGTTGCGGAGGTGACCGTTGGCGTAGTCAGTTTTTCCAATGGCGGCAATCATGCGCGTGCCGGTGGCGCGACGCCAAAACTTGCTCATGCTTTCACCGGTATGGCAGCTCCAACTCTTGACGAATGGTTTTTTAGCAAAAATTCCACGATGAATTCCTTTGAGCTCCTTCTCGTGCAGCCAACTCTTGGAACCGCTGTCGATTTCGTTGCTGTAATCAAACATCCAGCAGGCACGGTTGGAGTGGCCGTAGTATTCAAAATTCACAACCTTCACCTGATCCCGTGGTTTTCCAGCGTTGAGGTAATTGATGACCTCCTGGCCTTTTTCAAACCAAATCAGATTGATGGCGTATTTGTCGCGAACGGAGGTAATGTTGCCCACCAGGTCGGCATGGTCTTGGCGAGAAGCCCGGCGAATGTAGGAAGGTTTATGGACAAGCCATGTGATCGAGGCATTGGGGTCCTTGACTTGAATTTCTTGAACGCGAACGCGTGCCGCCCGGATAAAATTTCCCCACCAGCGGTCATGGGGTTCGGTTTTAAATTTCTCCCACTCGTGAAGCGAGGGACCGCCGCTGACGATGATGTATTCCGTCTGGGATTGCGCAGCGGCATGGAGAGTGAAGGCGATCAGGATCAGAAATAGACAACGAAACATGGCGTAAGAATTGGTAGTCACACTGGGAGTGCAAGCAGAAAGCTCATCGGGATGGTTTCGCAAAGTGGTCCCATCCACCGGGCCAATCTGCGGGCGGGGCTTGCGGGGGCGTGAGACGTCCGATGCAGGTGAGAGGAACTTTGGGGAAATGCTGAGACCATTTTGTGGATAGAGCGGTTGCTTTTTTTGAAGGAACAGCGAGTAAGAGTTCATAATCCTCTCCATCGGAAAGGGCCCCCTCGAGAGAACTGCCTTTTCGACAGGGGATCGCGCTGCGATCAACCTCAAAGCCACATCCGCTCGCTCGTGCGAGGCGCGGCAAATCCGCCCCCAGACCATCGCTGATATCCATCATGGCCGAGGGATAGTTGTTTGCGGCGAGCCATTGCCCTTCCTGGAGACGCGGCACAAAGTCGAAATGATGGCCGGCAATCGAACCGCCGAGACACCCAGTGACAAAAAGCAAATCACCCGGAGAAGCGCCTGAACGCTTGAGGAGTTTTTTTTGATCCACAAAACCGGTGAGCATCACGGAAACAGCGATCCCCGAGGGTTGGCGGGACATTTCTCCGCCGGCAATGGTCACCCCGAAACGCTTCGCCGCTTTGCCGAGGCCTCGATAAAACTTTTTCCAATACGAAGGATCCAAATCCGGCGGTGAAAAAAAAGTAATCAACGCCTGCGTCGGAGTTCCCCCCATGGCTGCAATGTCGCTGAGCGGGCGGCAGAGGGCCTTCCATCCGACTCGCGCGGGGTCATGGGAACGAAGAAAATGAACACCCTCCGCGACGCAATCGGTTTTGAGCAAGATCACCTGCCCTTTGCGCGGCGCAGAGATGGCAGCGCAGTCATCCCCTGGACCGAGCGGTTGATCAACAGGAACTGGCACGAGGCGCAGCAATTCCTGCAACAATTTGTCCTCGTTCGAAATTTTCATCTCATGAATTCCGGCCAGAAGATCGCTCCGCAAATACTGATCCCGTTGAATGCGGCATGGAGCGCTATGGGAGCCCAGAGTGAGCCTGTGGACTCATAGAGAAGAGAGAGCGCAACAGCGAGAATGATGAGACCTGGAACCGAAGGCAGGTGGGCGTGGATCAGGGCAAAAATAATCGCACTCACGGCCAACGCCGCATATCGGCCGAACGACTGACGGACGACCCCGTAGAGGCAACCGCGAAAGACCAATTCCTCAGTGAGTGGTGCGGCGAATACGGCAATCGCAATGACCGCTGCGCGTTCACGCCATCCCGTGCTTTCGAGAAGAAATGTGACAATCGGCTGAGGTTCCGCCGAGGGAGATAGGCTGTATCCCAGCCATTGAGCGCCGTAGATAGGAGGAAGAACAACCAAGATCGCGATCAAGACCTGCTTCCATCCCGCTCCCCAGCCTTTCCAGTTCAGGCCAAAGGCCGTGCGCGGATCGTTGTTCCGGTAAATCAGAAATCCGAAAACAAAAACAACGATTCCCATGTAGAGGGCGAGGCTTGAATCCAACGACTTCAGATCAATCCGAGCGACTGGGCGGCCTATCGAAGCCGCCGCCATGAACAGAAAAAATCCCACAATCGCAAACGTGAAGAGACGTTCGGGCCCACGCCAAAAGAACTCCGGGAAGCGGCGATCCGGGGACAATGCCAACTCCACAACGATGCGCAGAACGGCAATGTAGCCCACGATCAGCGCCGCTCCAAGCGGCCAATGCAGGAAATTTTCCATGTCGAAATTTATAGCAACTCCTCGCCGTTATGGGGCTTTTTTATTGAGCTGGAAATGAGGGAATCCCCTACCCCAGCTTCTCGCTGATGTGGCGCAAGATCTCCGAGCGCCCGTCCCTTGTTTTTGAGGATGTAAAAAAACACTCCGGCGTAGAGGGGCACCACTCGGCAAGGGCCTCCAGCAAAGGACCTGAAATTCCCTTCATCTTATTTGGCTTTAATTTATCGCACTTCGTGAAGACCAGCACGAATGGGCGCTGAAGTTCATTGAGCCAACTGAGAAATTCCAAATCGATTTGTTGCGGCTCGAGACGAGAATCGATGAGCACAAAAATCTGACGCACGTTCGGTCGCAGCGCGAGGTAGTCGGCGACGGTCTGTTCGAACTTCGCACGGTTCTCGCGAGCGACTTTGGCATAGCCATAGCCCGGCAAATCCACGAGCCGCCACTTGGCATTGATTTTAAAAAAATTGATCAACCGCGTGTGACCCGGGGTTTGCGAAACTTTGGCGAGTCCGCTTTTGCCGGTCAGCATATTCAGCAACGAGGACTTGCCGACATTCGACCTTCCGATGAATGCAAACTCGTCTATCTCATCCTCCGGGCAGGACTGGATGTTAGGAAAGCTCCTCTCAAAAACCGCTTCAGTGATCCGCATCCGTCTATCAATCGATGAAACGCCGCGTGATGTCTCCGTAAAAATCAATCCGGCGGTCGCGCAGGAAGGGCCAATGGGTGCGCTGAGTGTCCACCGATTCCAAGTCCACCTCGACCACGATCACTTCCTCGCGGTCCACGGACCCTCTTGCAAGAATCTGCCCCGAGGGGTCCGCTACAAAGCTTTGGCCCCAGAATTCAATGCCATCGCCACCGTCCGGCGCTTCATGGCCAATGCGATTGGGGGCGACGACGTAGCATCCATTGGCGATCGCATGACCGCGCTGAACGGTTTCCCACGAGGAATGGTGGCGCTCACCGTATTTGGCTTTTTCCGAAGGATGCCAACCGATGGCCGTCGGATAGAAAAGTATCTGCGCGCCTTGGAGGGCGGTCAACCGTGCCGCCTCGGGATACCATTGATCCCAGCAGACACACACGCCGATGCGGCCGAACTTGGTATCCCATGCGCGAAAACCGAGATCGCCCGGCGTGAAGTAAAATTTCTCGTAGAAAAGCGGGTCGTCCGGGATGTGCATCTTCCGGTATTTGCCAAGGAATGATCCATCGGCATCAATGATCGCTGCCGTGTTGTGATAAAGGCCCGGCGCCCGGCGTTCAAAGAGAGAGGCCACAATGACAACCCCCAATTCCTTCGCCAGCGATTGAAATAATTCGGTTGTCGGACCGGGAATGGGTTCTGCCAAATCAAAGTATTTATGGTCTTCGATCTGACAGAAATAGACCGACATAAAAAGTTCCTGCAGGCAGACGATGTTCGCACCCTTTGCGGCGGCCTCACGAACCCCGCGAATGGCGGACGCCAGATTGGCTTCGACATCGAGAGAACATGCATTTTGGACGACACCGACTTTGACTCGAGGATTTGGCATGCGGGCGTCATATTTTTTTAGCGCAGCGGAGTAAATCAAATTCCCGACAGGCCTGCGAAATTTGCGAAATCGTTGCTTTTCACCCAAACAATCCACCCGGCCCTCACATGAACAGAGCGTGAGGGTTTACCCTCTTCATAGATAACCCATGTAGCCCCCTCGCCCGATCAACGGAACAGATGAGGCCATGAATCCGTTATATCGATCAGAAAAGTATGGGCTTTTAAAAATAATGGCCTTCCTTGCCATTTTCGTGCTTTGGCATTCAAGCGCATTCAGCGTAACGACCACCTACGATGGTAGCGGCGACCTCGATGACAACAAAAACTGGTCCACGAATAAAGTTCCAACGGCGCAAGATGAAGCCGTTTTTAACTCCGCGACATTATACGCGTATATCAGCGGATCGATTGCCTTCGGAGATTTTGTTTGGAACACCAATCAATCGTCCCGCATCTTCTGGATCGGAAACGGAATCACTCGAACGCTCTCCCTGGGCGGCACAAGCGGTTCGAGCGCCGCAATCGCCGCCGGCGGCGCAACGGGCGATCTTATAGTCATGGGCACCAATGCCCAAACCAACACGCTCACCTTTCAACAATTGATGGGCAGCGGAACGAGCGACTTGCAAATCCAGCTCGCCGCCAATGGAAATTTCAATGTCGTCAATGCCGGGGCGACACTTGAGATCGACACGGTTATTTCAGGAAGTTCCTCACTCAATAAGACCGGAAATGGAACCCTGACTTTGGAAAACCCAAACACGCTCAGCGGTGGCATTACGCTGAAAAATGGAACTTTGAATATCAATGATGCCGGAGCCTTGGGCACAGGGACTTTTACAATCGATGGCGGCACCATCAACAACACGAGCGGAGCAGCCATCACACTCTCGACAAACAATCAGGGTGCTTGGAATGGAAATTTTACCTTCACTGGATCGAAGGACCTGAACCTCGGAAATGGCAACATCACCTTGAATGGAAAT
>JBEIMO010000143.1:0-5032 GCA_040378625.1 Verrucomicrobiia bacterium
CAGCTGGCTTCGGAGATCCGCGCCGAATTAATCAATGTTCTTTCCGAGACCGGCGGCCACCTCGGCCCCAACCTCGGCGTGGTCGAGGTGAGCATCGCCCTGCCCCGCGTTTTTGAAACGCCAAAGGACAAGTTTGTCTTCGACGTCAGCCATCAGGGTTACGTCCACAAGCTTCTCACCGGCCGCCGCGAGAAATTCTCGACAATTCGTCAATACGAGGGACTCAACGGCTTCCTCCTCCGCAGCGAAAGCCCGCATGATTCCTATGGCGCAGGGCATGCGGGCACAGCGATATCGGCTGCTCTCGGCATGGCGGCCGCACGCGACCAAACCGGCGGAAACGAGCATGTCGTCTGCGTCGCGGGCGATGCCGCATTCACGTGCGGCGTCAGTTTTGAAGCGCTTAACAATGTCGCAGCAACCACCAAACGACTCATCATCGTTCTCAATGACAACGAGTGGTCGATTGCAAAAAATGTGGGCGCTGTAGCGGATTACCTCAACCGCTTGGTTACAAATCCCGCCTATGCCCACTTGCACGAAAATGCCGCGCGTTTCATCGAGTGGATCGGCGGAAAAACCGCACGCAAGCTCGCTCACAAGGCCGAAGCGGGTCTGAAGAGCCTCATCGCGCCGAGCGTTATTTTTGATGACCTTGGCATCCGCTACTACGGACCGATCGATGGTCACGACATTCCGTTGCTCACGCAGACATTTGAATTTTTAAAAACCCAAAACGAGCCAGTCATCCTCCACATCCTGACGATGAAAGGAAAAGGCTACGCGCCGGCCATCGAAAAGCCTGACAAGTTTCACGGCCTCGGAAAATTTCACCTCGATACGGGCGAAACCGTTTCCTCACCGACCCCGACCTACTCGGAATGGCTCGGCACGAAGCTCGCGGATTTTGCGGATACAAATAATAAAATCGTCGCCATCACCGCTGCCATGCCGACTGGCACTGGACTGATCAATTTCGCCAAGCGCCATCCGAACCGGTTCTACGATGTCGGCATCGCCGAGGAACACGCCGCGCTCTTTGCTGCCGGCATGGCCACGCAGGGCATGAAGCCATTTCTCGCGATCTACAGCACATTCATGCAGCGCGCGTATGACATGATCATTCACGACATCGCGCTGCAGAACCTGAATGTCGCGCTCTGCATGGACCGCGCAGGCCTCTCGGGCGATGACGGCCCCACGCACCACGGCCTCTTCGATATCGCCTATCTACGTCCAGTTCCAGGTCTCATCCACATGCAACCAAAAGATGAAGCCGAATTTGCCGACATGCTGTGGACGATCGCCAACCACGAAGGTCCCGCCGCAATCCGCTACCCACGCGGCGCAGGCACAGGAGCTGTTCCCGAGAAGAAACCTCGCTTGTTGGAAATTGGAAAATCCGAAGTCCTGCGCCACGGCACACGGGCAGCCATTTTTGCTCTCGGCAACATGTGCGAACTCGCCCTCACCGCCGCCGAGGAACTCGAAAAACAGGGCGTCTCCACTGCAGTCATCAACGCCCGTTGGATCAAACCGCTCGATACCGCAACCATCGAATTTTTTGCCGGCGGATGCGATGTCATCTGCACCATCGAGGACCACGTTCTCACCAACGGCTTTGGCGCATCTGTCATCGAACATCTCTCCGACCGCCACATGACGACACCGGTTGTGCGAATCGGCTGGCCCGACCAATTTATTGAACACGGCACCGTCCCTATCCTCCGCGCCAAACACGGCCTCACTGTTGAGGCCACCATTCAAAAAATTCTTGCCTGCCTGAAAGTGGAAACCAAAACTCCGCTGGAAGTCGTTTCGGCTGCTTAGTTTCTTTTTAAATTCCGCCCAGCCCCCCGTTTCTTCCTCTAACAAACCCTCCCAAGCTTAACCCCTAAACCCCACAAGCCATGAAATTCAAAACGAAACTGATTTTTTTATTTGTCATGATGTCATTGGTTACCAATGGCCTTTTATTTTTCATAAATTCCTGGCAGACGAACAAAATGCTGCGCGACCAAATCGGGGCGACAGCACTCTCCATAGCAGCCACAACATCCGCGATGCTCGATGGCAATTTGCATCAGCAACTGACCAGTTCCCAAGACAAGGATAGCCAAATCTATAAAGATCTGGAGGCCCAATTACGAAAGATCCGCGATGCCAACAGGCGGAACGATGTCCAGGTCAAATTCCTCTACACGCTCACTCCAAGCTCCAAAGACAAGGATGGAATTGTTTTTGGCGTCGATGCCGAAGAGGATGGTCCCGACAAATCGCATTTGGGCGATGTCTATAAACAAAAAGATGATCCCAACGTGCAGCCAACACGTTTCGACATCAACCAGGTGCAGCCAGTTTTTGTCGAAGATCAGTGGGGCACATGGCTCACGGCAAATTCCCCGATCCGCTCGAGTGATGGTCAATCACTGGGTGTCGTAGGTGTTGATATCGATGCAAAAGACGTCATCCAACAACTAAACGCCATTTCCCTCATAGGACTCGCCGCGTTCGGAATATCTGTTGTTCTCGCTGTTGGATTGGCGTTTTTCTTTTCCGCCCTTCTTTCGCGACCACTTGCCATTTTGAAAAATGCCGTTGTTGCGATTGGAAAAGGCCAACTCGATACCCGCCTCGATACAAAAACGGGCGACGAATTTTCGGCTGTGGCCAGCGCCATCAATGAAATGACGACCGGACTCCAACAACGCGATGTTTTTAAAGGCACACTCGTCCGCTACATGTCCCGCCAGCTTGCGGATAAAATTCTCAGCTCCGGAAAAATTCCAGACCTCAAAGGTGAGCGACGCAAAATCACGGTTCTGTTCGCCGATGTCCGTGGATTCACCGCCCTCTCGGAAACCCTATCACCGGAAGATGTCTTCGGCATTCTGAACGAATATTTCGACAAAATGATCGACGAAATTTCCAGAAACCATGGAATGCTCAACAAATTTATGGGCGATGGATTGATGGCTGTTTTTGGCGCTGTTGAGGAAGATGTTTACCAAGAGGAAAACGCCATCAAATCCGCCTTGGGCATGAGAAAAGTATTAAATGGTATGCGCGACCGATTGCTCAAAGAACGCCAGATCGATCTTAAAATCGGCATCGGAATCAATACCGGCATCGCACTAGTCGGAAATATCGGATCCAGCCAACGCATGGAATTCACCGCCATAGGTGACACGGTCAATCTCGGCTCCCGCTTGGAAGCCTCCACAAAGGAATTCGGCCACGACATCATAGTAAGCGAATACACATACGTTGCCTCTCGAAACAACTTTCAATTCCACTCGCTGGGCCCGATCACCATTCGAGGCCGACAGGACCCCGTCACCGCCTACGCCGTCCAAGGCGAGAAGTAGCCCGGCCCGCTCAATCAATAAAACTGCAGATATACTCGCAGATTCCTTCAGACACCGAGATATCGAATCCCGACTTCGCCGGGACATCAAAAAACTGTCCGCCTGTGTAATTTGATTTGGCTTCGCTGCCATCGATCTTCACTTCACATCCCCCAGCCACAATCTCCATCCTCTCCGCTTTATCGGTGCCAAAATGATAGTTCCCCGGATAAATCAACCCCAGCGTCTTCTTGCTTCCATCGGCAAAAAGAATGCTGTGACTCACCACCTTGCCATCAAAATAAACATTCGCTTTCGTAACGGCCGTAACATTGGAAAATTCAGTCGGTATAGCTGACATAAGCCCGCATCATCTCCAATTTTTCACTAATCACAAGCATTTTAAATCGCCATCATCGCATTGGGGTCAGTCCCAAATTTTGATTGTTTTTACAACAAAAGCCTCATCAAAACGCAGAAAATTCTACAGAATGCGGGACTGACCCCAAAACTGAAAATACCGCCTTGCAGAAAAAAGCATCCTGCGAAAGAATTGGTGTGCAGTTAACTTGCCTCTCTCGTGATCTTGAAAAATTCGATACTCATCTTTGGTGACCAACTCACCTCGCAAAATACGGCGCTAAAAGCGGGACACTGCGGTGGCGATGTCGTTTTGCTGGTCGAGGCGAGGGATTCCGGGCGGGCCCACAAGATCAAGCGCGTCTTCCAATTCACAGCGATGCGCGAGTTCGCCGCGCTACTCCGCGAAAACGGCTGGCAGGTGGATTACCGAAAAATGGGCGATGCACCGTGTTTCGAAGATGCCTTGAAAGACCACCTAGAGCGCCACCACCCGGAGTCGCTGCTCGTCATGGAGCCGAACAACTGGTCGCAACAGAAGATCGTGAATTCCATCGCAGCAAGCGGGCTCGCAGTTCAGACCACCCCTACCTGCCAATTCGTAAGACCGCGAGAGGAGTTTTTTCGTTTTGCCAAAGGCAAAAAACGACTCCTCATGGAAGCCCACTACCGCCAAGCCCGGCAAAAACTCGGCATCCTCATGCGCGACGATGGAGAGCCCGAGGGTGGGGCCTGGAACTACGATGCCGAGAACAGGAAAACCGTGCGCGATTGGAAGAAGGACGGCGCGCCCAAGCCGCCGGCGGCGATCACCCGCAAGCGAATCCAGAGCCCGATTGCAGCCGAGGTGGAGCAATGGTTTCCACAAGATCCCGGCCGCGCGGAGGATTGCTGGCTGCCAACCACGCGCGAGGGCGCAGTCGAGGCGCTCCGGGAATTTATCGAGACCCGCCTGCCACTCTTCGGCGATTATCAGGATCTCATGCTTCAAGACTCGCCCACGATGTTCCACAGCCTCATTGCAGCACCACTCAATCTCGGCCTTCTCCTGCCGATGGAATGCGTCGCCGCAGCCGAGCGGGCCTACAAATCGGGCCACGCCCCGCTCGCCGCCGTCGAAGGTTTCGTGCGGCAGATCATCGGCTGGAGGGAATTCGTGAACGGCGTCTATTGGCTGAAAATGCCAGACTACCTGCAATCCAACGGACTCGGCGCAACGCGCAAGCTGCCCGCATTTTTCTACACTGGAGACACGCCCATGAACTGCCTGCGTTGTGTCATCCATGAAGTCCGCGACACCGCCTACAACCACCACATTCAACGGC
>JBEIMO010000144.1:0-5029 GCA_040378625.1 Verrucomicrobiia bacterium
ACTTCGCCCGCGCCGAGTAGGGGAGGCCGCTGTGATGATAGGCCACGCGACGCTGGATCATGCGGGTGAGATCTTTTCCCAGAATCTGTTGGTCCTCCGGCTTAATCGAAATCGGATTCTCCACTGGTAATGCTGCCGCGATTTGGTTCGCCATTTTTTCAGCATCTCTGCGACGTGGGGCAAAAATCAGTAGAGGTGTCAGGCGGGCGAGAAACGCTCCGGCAGCAATTCTGGGCCAGTAGCCATGGATGTTCTCGGGAACGCGCGGGAAGTTTTCGACATGAAAATCATCCAAAGGAACCGGGCGCTCGCGAACCTGGATCAATTCGACTTTGCGACCAAGTCGTCGCAGCCACTCGACGATCTCCGAGGCGTTTTTTACACTCCCGCTCAGGAGCAATAAGCGTGTGGATGGCGCAGGAAGTGCGAGAGCCATCTCGTAATTCAATCCCCGGTTGGTATCGGCGATCATTTGATATTCATCCAACACCAGCAATCCCGGAGCACGGTTGGTGAGGATGCGCTCGCGCTGGGTTTCAAGTGTTGCGACAACGACAGGCGCATCCAGGTTCTCGGCGAGATCGCCCGTTGCGATTCCAACATTCCATCCGAGTGACCTCCACTCCCTCCATTTGTCGTTGGCGAGGGCTCGTGTTGGAACTGTATAAACGGCCTGACCTAGGCGCGTGGCTTCTGGCGTGCCGATGAACAATTCGAAGATGCGGGTTTTGCCAGCGCCAGTAGGGGCATCAATAACAACATCGCTGCCTTCCTTTAAAAATCGAACTGCCTCTTGTTGCCAGAGATCAGGAAGATTCAAAGGCACCTGTAATCCACTGAACGAGGTGGATACAAGGGGCGACCTCATGGATTTTTCGGAGGTTCAGCGGAGGTGCGTCCTCCCACCCGCAGCAATTCAATGTCTTCAGACCGATGTTTTCCCAGCCCAATGCTGGAGGCGCTTTCCAGCCAGCGAGTCATTTCTGTGATGGATGGCAGTTTCGAGGGATGGCGATTTTCATTTAACAGAGTGACCGCCGTCGCATCGATGGCCACAGGGTCGAAGCTCGCGAAGAGTGTCAAATGGTCCACAGTGAATCCAGGATTGGGCGAGGGGCCACCTGCATATTGCAAAATAAGGCCGTCTAAGATCGTGAAGACGACTTTTTTTCGAATCATCTCATCCGCGTAAATCTCAGCAAGGAATGGATCGCCATAGGATGGAGGGCGAATGAAGCGGCGCCAATTGTCGAGATTGGGCAATGTCATATTTGCAAGAGCACCATTGCACCCCGTGTGGAAGCTGTCGGAGAGCGAGGGAACATTGATGACCTTTGTGACTTCTTTGCTCAGCACTTTGGCGAAATAGCTTTTGTTGCTGAGTTGTTCGCCAGTCGTCAAAACATCCTCCATCCGCGTGCCTGTCTTGTCTCCGAATCCGCTGTCGCCCCAAATCAATTTTCCAATCACCGGCGCGGTGAGCAGGGATTTGCGGTCATAGCCGTCAGTGGGATCAATCCAGCGCAATTGATAGAGCGGTCCGCCGGCCTTGAAACCTGCCGCGAGCAAATCCTCTTTACTGCGATCCCACACAATAATGTTGGATGCAGGGACTCCTGCTTCGATCAATCCAGCAGCAATGGCATTCACGACTTCGGGATGTGTTCCGCTGACCGCCCTGCCAGATGCAGCCACTTTGATGCCCACATAGTCCTTGGGCTTGACCAGAGAGGCCCAAGCGGAAGCACGGTCCGGTTTTCCTGTGGCGGCAATAACGAGGTTGTCCACCATGCGCCGAACCGCGAGAGGGTTCGCGCTGCGATCGGCGTTCAACGCGGAGGCCTCCGTGCTGCAATAAACCTTGGATTTCGCGGGCGGCGTTTTGGTTTGGGCAAACAAAATACCTCCGAAGAAACAAAACGCGCCGACGAGAACTGCAGCGCGATTGCAGCGGAGCGGAGTTAGTAATAGTGTCAATCGATGGTCAGGCATCTTTACGTTCACATTCCCTTTTGTCCGAAGGTATGTCCGTATTGCAGCTTCTACAAGGAAGCGAGTGATCGCAATAAAACGCAGGCATTTCTCGATTCCGTTCTCGCCGAGGCAGAGTTGGAGTCCTCTGGGCTTCAACCTCACACGGTCTTCTTTGGCGGAGGAACTCCGACAGCGCTTTCGACGTCGCAATTGGAGTTGCTCATCAAGGGACTGAAACAACGCATCGATTTTTCGGAGGTTAGAGAATTTACGATTGAGATGAATCCCGCAACCGTCTCGCACGAAAAAGCCGCATCATTGCTGGCGCTGGGAGTCAATCGTGTCAGTATGGGTGTTCAATCGTGGGACGATGCGCTTTTAAAAACCCTTGGGCGCGTTCATTCCTCTACTCAGGCCCGTCGGAGTTATGAAATTCTTCGCGAGGCGGGGGTGCCTAATGTGAATTTGGATCTTATGTTTGGCGTTCCGGGGCAAACATCAGAGCAATGGCGCGATTCGTTGCGCCGAACAATCGATCTCGGGCCAGACCACATTTCCGCCTACTGCCTCACATACGAGGAGGACACCGAGTATTTTCTCCGTTTCCAGCGCGGAGAAATGGCCCCCGAGGAATCGCGGGATTCGGATTATTTCGAGATGGCCATGGATGAACTCGAAGCCGCTGGGTTCCATCAGTATGAGATTTCAAACTACGCCAAGCCTGGTCGCGAATGTCAGCACAATCTCGGTTACTGGCGGGCGGAGGATTTTTCAGGTTTGGGCCCCAGTGCTTTCTCAACGCGCAATGACTGCCGCCGCCGCACGGTTGCTGACACGGCGGAATTCATTCGTCGCATGCAAAATGGCGAAAGTCGGTTTGATTTCACCGAGTCCCTTGATGATGCCACGCGGCGCTCCGAATGGATTGCCTTTGCGCTGCGCACGAGTGATGGCGTTCCTGAAAACATGCTTCCCATTGACCAAGTGACGCCACTCGCAAAGGAAAACCTCATCACCCGTAATCAAGGTCGTGTGCACCTCACACGCGCAGGAAAGTTAGTGGCCGACGAAATCGCCGCCGGGTTGATGTAAAACGGATTTCAAGACAGGATGACAAGATTAGCATGATTTACAGGAAATGTTTGGGCGCTCAGATTTGGCACTAACGGAGATCGATCTTTTGTCCCTTTTTCTTCTCTGGGGCCTCTGTGACCTCTGTGGCAAATTCTGCTGAACCTATTTCGTGTGCTTCGGCAAACGATCGGCGAACTCTGGACGGTAGAACCAGTCTGACCAATACGCCCAGCCGGCTTTAGTCATTTCAACAGGGGTATCAATCCAGCCTCCTTTACCATCTGGACGACGGATGCGGTAGGCGTCTTTCCACATCACGCTGGTTCCCTCGGGCACGTAGAGAAAGAGGTAGGGTTGGTCTTTGTAGATCTCGTTTTGCAGCTTCGATGCCATCTGAATGACTTTATCTCTGCGGTATTCCTGGCGAATATCTTCGAGAATGCGATCGGCTTGAGGGCTTTTGTAGCCGACGACATTGAGCTGTTCAGGATTCGCCTGCGAGGAGTGCCAGATTTGAAATTGATCAAAGCTGTTACCCAATGACCATCCGAGCACCATGGCGTCGAAATTTCGTTTGTTGATGTGATTTTTTAAAAAAACGGCCCACTCGTAGAGTTCGACTTTCACTTCAATCCCGATTTTTTTTAGTCCGTCTTGGGTGAGCGTTGCGATGTCGCGGCGGACTTCATTTCCATTGTTGGTGATGAGGGTAAAAGAAAAGCGCTCTCCGTTTTTTTCGAGGATTCCATCAGCACCAGCCTTCCATCCAGCTTCGGCCAGAAGGGCTTGAGCTTTTTCAGGGTCGTAGCTCAATGGTTTAATGTTGGGATCAAAGAACCACATTTGCGGGGTGAAGATCCCTGTGCTCTGAATGCCATGGCCGTAGAGGATGTAGCGAACCATGGAGGGCACATCGACCGCATGGGCTAATGCGCGGCGGACGAGGGGATCCTGAAAAAGCGGGCGGTTCAAATTCCAGCCGATGTAATTGTAACTGCTCGATGGGCTCGTGAAGATGGTGAACTGCGGATCTTTTTCAAAGGCGGTGACCGTCCAAGGTTCGGCATTCCAGAAGTCCACCTGATGCGTTTCGAAGGCGAGGCGCAGAGTCAGTTGATCCGGCATCGAGCGGTAGACGATGGCATCCAACCAAGGTCCTGGGGCCTCGAAATAATCGGGATTGCGAACAACCCGGATGAACTCGTTGGTCTTCCATTGATCAAATTTAAAAGCTCCTGTGCCGATCGGCCGGCGGTTGAAATTTTCGGTCCACCAGCTTTGAGGTTTTCCTTCCAGCAAATGCGCGGGAAGCATCGACATCATCCAGCTCTCCAGCGCGGGGGAATACGGTTTGCGGTAGGTGACGCGGAAGGTTTCGTTATCCGGAGTCTCCACGCGGAGAACTAAATCAAAATCCGGTTTACGCGGTGAGGCCACGGAATCATCCATGATGGCCGCATAAGTAAAGGCCGCGTCACGCGAGGTGAAGGGCGCTCCATCGTGCCAGTGCACGCCTTGTCGCAGTTGGAAAACGACCTGAGGTTCTGCCAAAAATGCCAAAGCCTCGCCTTCGCGGAGTTTTCCTGAGCCTTGATCGGCAATCCATTTTTCGATTTCAGGTTTAAGGGATGGCTGGACTGTTATTTCAAACGCGCTGCTGGATTCGACCCATTCGCGAATGATGGAATCTTTTGGCATAGCCTCGCGGAGATTTTTCAAAAACGCACGGGCGTCATTTTTAACATCAATGCGCAGGGTTGTGAGGAGAGCGAGGGAGTCCTGTGGGAGTCGATCGATGATCAGTCGAGAAGTTTCGAGGCCTGGATCTTGGAACTTTAAAATCAAGGATCGCTCTGATGCCTCACAGCTTTTCAGGGTCCAGTTGCCCCATTCTTTCTTCCACGATTTGATCGTCTCCGCGCCGTGAATTGCATCAGCCTCGGTCTTGAAAAAAATCGTCGTTGTTTGATCCAGAGTCCAC
>JBEIMO010000145.1:0-5006 GCA_040378625.1 Verrucomicrobiia bacterium
CGTCTGCCTGCGGGAGAAACCGAGGTTTTGCAAAAACGTTTGGAAGCCGCCGATACATTGCGTGATTCGAATAAAGCGGCGCTGGACCAGTCGATGCAGGAAGTGCAAGAAGAGCTCGAGCAAATGAATCTCGCCCGCCAGCGAATCCGACAAGCCCGCCAGCTTTCCAAGACGATGTATCAAGTCGATCCTGGAACTTCCTCCCGCCTTCAAGACTGGGCGTAACACCAACAAAAACCGCAATCTGAGGATTAGACAGGATTGCAGGATGGGCAAAATCGTGTGACAACACGAAAGACTGCCGAAGGTAAGCCCAAAGGGTGAGCCATGCGAATCAATTTAAAGGAAGAGGGACAGGGTGCGCCCGATGTTCGGGCTGGCAAATCAGTCATCCTGTGTCGCTGCAAGCGAGCTTGCGCGCCGCTGGTTGCCTGATTGCTTCATTCGCTACGCGCATGACCCTATCTTCTGAAGTCGTTGCAATGTCAAAATCCGAAATTCGCAATCCAGAGCTTGTCACAAAGGATTTCGGCGAGCCGAAATTGACAGGTAAAAAAGCAAGACTCTCGCAAGCGAGCTTGCAGGGGTCTTCTTTTTAACCCGTCTCATTCGCAAATGAGAATGCTTGCGTGATGAGTCCTGAAAAATCCTGTCATCCTGTCTAAGCAAGCCGATTCGTCTCAATTTTGAGTTTACATCTCCGGTGATTTATTTATTTTCTAAAATTCCAATCGCTCACGTGGCGGAACTGGCAGACGCGTGCGGCTCAGGACCGCATGGGGCAACCCTTGGAGGTTCGAATCCTCTCGTGAGCACATCTATTTAAATTTCTGAATCCGTGAATCATTCGCTGGCCCAAAAAGATCCGGAATTTGTGAAAACGACATTTGCGTCGATATCATCGCGCTACGATTTTGCAAATCACCTACTCAGTGGTGGGCTGGATTTTTACTGGCGAGCCCATGTGGCAAAAAAAGTGGCTTCCCTCCGCCCGCAATTTGTTCTCGATCTGGCCACAGGCAGTGGAGATTTGGCAGTTGCCATAAAAAAAACTTATCCCAGGGCCTCGGTGGCGGCGGCTGATTTTTGCCTTCCCATGCTCCATCAGGCGCGAAAAAAAGGAGTCCGCAATTTGTTGCAGGCTGACGCGCTTGCGCTCCCATTTGATGATCAAACATTCGACGTGGTGACAGTTGCGTTTGGTCTTCGCAACATGGCTTCCTGGCCGGATGCGCTCCAAGAAATGGCGCGGATCTTGGTTCCGGGCGGCACGCTTTTGATTCTGGATTTTTCACTCCCGGAGAATGCGATCATTCGAACAATTTATCGGTTTTATCTTCACCGGATTCTTCCTGCTTTGGCCGGTTGGGCAACCCGTCGTCCGGAAGCTTACCAATATCTCGGCGATTCGATTGAAGAATTTCCGAGTGGTCATGCGATGAACTCTCTCATGCGCTCCAGCGGCTTTATTTGCGAGCCCGCGCGGCCATTCACCTTTGGAATTGTCTCCCTCTATTGCGGCAAGACAAAGGCGAAAGGGCCTCTTGAGGCGAGAAAGTAAGGTGTGCGTGATTGTCTGGATTTGGAGTTGATCAATCCGTGAGATCGTTGTTTTTGATTGGTTGAATTTGGATTCTGCGGGATTAGGGTTGAACGCCCATTAATTAGCGATAAAAAGAAAGCACTGCGCCCGTAGCTCAGTGGATAGAGCACCGGTCTTCTAAACCGATGGTCGCTGGTTCGATCCCAGCCGGGCGCGCCAAAAAAGTTGTCAGAGTTCAGTTTTCAGGGCACGGGAAGCTGCTAAGGAAAAGGCGGAGAGGTTTGACAGAATTTACGGAAAAAATTTCTGAGAACAGCAACGCTCTCAGCACTAAAAATTCCGCACTTCGCAATTCGCAATCCGCAATTTTACTCCCACTCGATTGTGGCGGGTGGTTTGCTGGAGATATCGTAGCAGACGCGGTTCACGCCTTTGACTTCGTTAATGACGCGAGCCGAGATGCGGGCGAGCACTTCTTGGGGCATGCGCACCCAATCGGCGGTCATGCCATCATGGCTGCTCACGATGCGCAGGGCAATCGTGTAGTCGTAGGTGCGCTCGTCACCCATGACGCCGACAGAGCGCACAGGAAGAAGAACGGCGAAGGATTGCCAGACTTTGTAATACCAGTCGGAGGCGCGCATTTCCTCGATAACAATGGCATCGGCTTCGCGCACGATACGGAGACGTTCGGGCGTGATTTCACCAATGATGCGAACGGCCAGTCCGGGTCCGGGGAATGGTTGGCGATGGACGATTTCTTTCGAAAGTCCGAGTTCTTCGCCCACGCGGCGCACTTCGTCTTTGAAGAGTTGGCGGAGGGGTTCGACGAGTTCGAATTTCATGCGCTCGGGTAGTCCGCCGACGTTGTGATGGCTCTTGATGAGTGCCGCAGGATTTCCTGAAATCGAAACGCTTTCGATGACGTCGGGATAGAGGGTTCCTTGAGCCAAGAAGCGGTAGTGGCCTGGATCGGTTTTTTTCAAATCCTTGGCTGCGGCTTCGAAGACTTTGATGAACTCATTGCCGATGATCTTGCGTTTGCGCTCGGGGTCGGTAACGCCCTTGAGCTTCGTAAGAAATTGTTTGGAAGCATCCACTGTTTGCATGCGGATGCGAAATTCTCCGGCAAAAAGTTTTTCAACCGCCTTGGTTTCGTTGGCGCGCAGGAGGCCATTATCCACAAAAATGCAGGTCAATTGATCGCCAATCGCTTTGTGGATGAGGGCTGCGGCCACGGAGGAATCCACGCCACCACTGAGGCCGAGGATGACTTTGCCATCACCCACCTGCTCGCGGATTTCGCGGCATGTGCGTTCGATGAAGGATTCCATCGTCCAGTTGGATTTGCAGCCACAGATGCGGTGGACGAAGTTTGCAATGATTTCACTGCCACGCGGGGTGTGCACGACCTCAGGATGAAATTGCAGGCCGTAGATATTCCGTTTCGTGTCGCCGATGACGGCGTGGGGAGAATTTTCCGTGCGGCCGAGCGGACGAAAGCCTTTGGGAAGCTGTGTGATTTTGTCGCCGTGGCTGTTCCAGACTTCCAGGGTCGCGGGAAGTTTGTGGAAGAGTGCGCACTTCGCATCGCCCTTCAATTTTCCAGGACCGTATTCGCGTTCGGTCGAGCGTTCGACCTTGCCACCGAGACCGTGGGCGATGAGTTGCATGCCGTAACAAATGCCGAGAACCGGAATGCCGAGATCGTAAATTTTTCGATCAACCTGTGGTGCCTTGGGTGCATAAACGCTGGCTGGACCGCCCGAGAGGATAATTCCTGACGGCTTGAGTTTGGCGATGGCGGACGCCTTGGTTGTGTAGGGAATGATCTCCGAAAAAACTTGGCACTCGCGCACACGGCGAGCGATCACCTGGGTGTATTGGGAACCGAAATCAAGAATGAGGATTTTGTCCCCGGCGGCTTGTTTGGACATGAAAAATTAGCGGGTTTCGGGACCGAAAGAATCGGATGCCGGATTGTTGGAAATGACTTTGCCTTGGCCTTGGATGCCTTGTTGAAACTGTTGGCCCACATCCTCGACTGATTGCTCAGTTATTGCGCAGCCTGTTAAAAAAAACGGGACGAGAAGTAAAAAAAATGTGACGCCTTTCATCGGGTTCGGAGCATAATCATTCAGGCAATCATGGCAAACAGGATTCCACCAGAGATGTTGATCGACTTTTACCGTCAGGGAATTTTTCCCATGGCGGTGGATGGCGAGATGCAGCTCTTTGCCCCGGATCCACGTGGGGTGATTCTTCTGGATGAGTTTCATATTCCCCATGGCACGCGCAAAACGCTTAAGGATCCGCTTTGGGAAATCCGCTTGGATACTGCGTTTGAGGAAGTGATGCTTGGATGTGCCGAGCGTCAGGAGACGTGGATTGATGAGTGTATTTTTGAGAGCTACGTCGCGCTGCACCATCAGGGCCAAGCCCATTCCGTCGAGGTGTGGAGGGAAGGGCAGCTTGTTGGAGGACTTTATGGGGTTCGGATTGAGGGGGCTTTTTTCGGCGAATCCATGTTCCACCGAGTCGGCGGGGCATCAAAGGTCGCGCTGTGCCACCTTGTTGAAATGCTGAAGCGGGGAGGATTTGTGCTTCTCGACACGCAGTGGGTCACGCCGCACTTGGAGACGTTCGGTGGGAAGGAAATTCCGCGTGTGGAATATCTCAGCCTGCTATCGCGGGCGTTGAGAACGCCCGCGACGCTGACCTTGCAGTAAAAAAATTAGCGAACTTTGAGGAGTTCCACTTCGAAAATCAAAGTTTCGTCTGGACCAATGATTCCACCTGCTCCACGGGGTCCGTAAGCGAGATTGGAAGGGATGAAGAGTTTGATTTTTCCGCCTTCTTTGATGAGTTGGAGGCCTTCCGTCCAACCACGAATCACCCCGCCGAGAGGAAATTCGATGGGCTCATTGCTTTTGTAAGAACTATCAAATTCCGTGCCGTCGAGGAGTGTGCCGCGATAGTTCACTTTTACGGTGTCGGAGGCTTTCGGAGCGCGACCCTCGCCGGGAGCGAGAATCTCGTATTGAAGACCTGTGGCTGTCTGTTTGACGCCGGGTTGTTTTGCGTTTTCTGCCAGGAAAGCCTGACCTTTTTGGAGTGCTGTTTGTGCCATGGTAGTATGTGTTGAGAGTGCCATCGTCGCGCCCAGCGCGAGCAGAAGAATGCGTTTTTGCATAAGAATTGAGAATAGAAGTCGTGACCCCCGTTGGCAAACGCGAATCCTTCCGACGCGGAAGCTTAGCGCTTCAGATCAAACCGCTGCCGATTGACGCATGATCCAACCGCCGCCCACGACGACATCGCCGTCATAGAAAACCGAGGCCTGACCTGGTGTGATGGCACGTTGCGGGGTGGCGAGTTCGATGCGGGCTTTGCCGCCGGGCAGAGGATGCACCAAGGCGGGAGTTCCCGGGTGAGCGTAGCGGATTTTTACACTGATCTCACG
>JBEIMO010000146.1:0-4959 GCA_040378625.1 Verrucomicrobiia bacterium
CCAAGAAGGTTTTTTTGTTCAATGTCGGCGAGCGTTTGTTGATGAGGGAAGTGTTGAAAATTTTGAGATACGTAACGCGTGGCGGTTGGCGATTCAGGGCAAGCTGAGTGGTTGGACAAAAGCTCTGCGCTTGCCAGTGCCGTTGGTAATAACCGGTGGGCAGCAACGCGGCATGCTAGGCTGCAATCTGGCAATCTGGCGTGAGGATTTGATCGCCGTAAACGGATACGACGAAAATTTTATCGGATGGGGGAGGGAGGACGGCGACTTGGCAAATCGTCTCTACCACCTCGGGCTTCAGCGGAAATTTGTTTATGGACGCGCAATTGTTTATCACCTCAATCACCCGCTGGCGCCACGCAGCGGGTTGCAGAAAAACCAAGAGGCGCTTGATCAGACGATTGCCGAGCGGCGCGTTCGGGCCATTAAGGGACTCGACGCCTACCCAATCAGCGAGACAGCGAAGCCAGAGTTGCTGCCAGTCTCGGCGTGCCTGATTGCGCGAAATGCCGCATCGACCTTGCCGCGATGCCTCGCCAGTTTGAAGCCGCTCGTGTCGGAGATTATCCTGGTGCACAATGATTGCAGCGATGACACGGTGGAAATTGCTCAGGCTGCGGGCGTGCGAACCATCGAAAAAAGCTGGCAGGGTTATCGCGACCAAAAAAACTTCGCCGCATCGCAGGCCGCGCAGCCTTGGGTGCTCACGATCGATGCCGACGAGGAAATCTCGCCCACGCTCGCGCAGTCGATCCGGGAATTTATTCTCAAAAATGACGACCGCTACATCGGCGCAACCTCGCCCCGCGTGACATGGCTTATTGACCGCTGGATTCGGCATGGAGATTGGTATCCCGACACTGGCATTAGGCTCTTCCGTCAGGGGCAGGGACGATGGACCGGCGGTCACGTGCACGAGAAACTCGAAGTCAGTGGTCGGCTTTTCAAACTTCGCGGCGACTTGTTGCATCATGCATTCCCCGACTTTGAAGCCTTCAAGGTCCGCAATACGCACTATGCCAAGTTGGCCGCCCAGACCCTGTGCGAAAATAACAAACACTGGTCCTGGTCCAAGGCCTTCTTACGGCCCATCTGGCGCTTCCTTCGTGGATATATCTTTCGGCGAGGTTTTCTGGATGGAGTCCCCGGATTTCTCATCGCCTGGCAAAACGGCCAAACCGTCTTCCTCCGCGCCGCCTATCATTACGAAGGCATGAAGAGAGGAAAGAAGTCTTAAGTTTTTAAGAATTAAGTTTTAAGTGGTTTGCAATTTTAAAGATGCCTCCCAATAGGAGGGACTGCGCGGCGCGTATGGAGGTCGGCGCCCTACCCAAAAATGATTTTGCTATCCCCCTCTGCGTCTTTGCGTCTGCGAGAGTCTCAATCCCCATTCCAAAAATTTTAAATATGCCTTTCATGATAGACAAAATTATAAATATTATATAATTTGTCGTTTATGATAGATAAAAAACTGATTCCGCGTCCGAGCTATGAGGAATGGCTGAAGGTTTTTTTAGGCAAGCCGTTGATTAAAGTGCTGACGGGTATTCGGCGGTCTGGAAAAAGTTCTATTCTACGCCGGGTTTCGATGAGCTTGTTGGCCGAAGGGGTTCAGGAAGGTTTGGTTTTTTATGTCAACATGGAGCTTCTCGAAAACGAGCGTTTTCGCGACTTCCGCATTTTGCATCGAGAGGTTAAGGAAAGAGCTAAAAAGTTCGGCGGCCGTATTTTTCTTTTCTTGGATGAGGTGCAGGAAATTTCGGAGTGGGAGAGATTGGCGAATTCCCTTTTGGCTGAAGGGGTCGCCGATATTACAGTCACTGGCTCTAACGCGCTCATGCTTTCGGGAGAGTTGGCGAGCTTGCTGGGCGGTCGTTATGTGGAACTCCCCATTTTTCCACTAGTGTTCAGCGAATATGCTGCGTTTCGGCAGGAAGCACCTGTGCAAGAACTTTTTTTACAGTTTATACAATGCGGAGGTTTCCCTGGTTCATTGGAATTGGGCCCCGGTAGGGAACAATACCTTGAGGCCCTGCTGGACAGCATTGTTTTGCGAGATGTTGTGCTTCGCCATAAGTTGCGAGATGTGGCCTTGCTTCGCAAAATTCTCGTTTATTTTTCGGATAACATAGGAAATTTGCTGTCCGCAAGAACGATTGCGGGCGTTTTGAAAAATGAACGTCGCTCCCTCAGCGTTGAAACGATCTTCAACTATCTGGAATATCTCAAACAGGCTTTTGTGGTTTATGAAGCCAGGCCCTACGATATTCGTGGGAAACGCCTTTTAGAGACAGGTGGTAAGGTTTATCTGGCCGATTTGGGATTGCGCCATGCCCTTCTTGGTTTTAGGGCCTCCGATATCGGTCAATATTTGGAAAATATTTTGTATCTCGAGCTATGCAAACGAGGATGGAAAGTTTCTGTCGGAAGAGTCGGAGAATGGGAAGTCGATTTTCGTGCTGAGAAAGGAGATCTGCGTTCATATTTCCAAGTAGCATACCTAACTCCTGATGCCGAAACTTTGGAACGAGAACTGAGGCCATTGCGTGCCATTCGCGACAATTGCCCTAAATTTTTACTGACCATGGATCCTCTGCCAGCAAGCAATGAAGAGGGTATTCAGCGTATGCCTTTAGTGGAATTTTTAACTCAGGCGGTTGATTAAGCAAACAGTCTCACGCAAAGCACAAAAAGTAGGGCGTCGGCCTCCGGTTGCGTTAAACTTCTCTTCCCCGTTTTTCAGAATTTGTTCATTCGGTTGATTCTGTCTAAAATCTTTTTCGTAACTCGCGCATGAAGATCCTTACCATTAAATTCAAGCAACTCGGCGACGTGGCCATTATGGTTCCTGCGCTCCGGGCGATGCGCGAACACTGGCCTGATGCGGAGATTCATGTTTTGGTCGAGGAGTCGGCAGTGCCTCTTCTTCAGCACTTGCCATGGATTCAGAAAGTTTGGGGACTGCCCCGCGCGAGAGGCCGCATGAGGCTCAAAAAAACGCTGCCATTGATCTCCCAACTCAGAAAAGAACGCTTCGACCGCACTATTGATTTTGTTGGCAACGACCGGGGAGCCATTATTAGTGCCCTGATCGGTGCTCGCGAAAGAATTGGCCTCCATGCGCCGAAGGGATTTTTTGGACGGCGATTTTGTTATTCCGAAGTCATCGAAGAAAGGACGCTGAACTTGGTGAAGGCGGATCTGTATTCGGTGGAGCACTGGGGTGTCCCTTTCCCTTCGTCGTTGCATCATGAACTCCACGCCGATCCAGATTTGAAGCCATTTGCCGAGGCGCGGTTGCCTCTTCCAAATACGATCCTCTGTCATCTCTCAGCCAGCATGCCAAAAAGGGAGTGGCCGATTGGATGGTGGGCGGAGATTGCCAAAAGATGCCGCTTGGCAGAGATGCCAATTGTTTTTTCGGCAGGGCCCGGCGAGCGGGACCAGTCGCTCCTTGCTGATTTCAAGGCGTTGTCGCCAGAGGTCGATTGTCTCCCTCAAACCAACGACCTTGGGGAATTTCTGGCCATCCTCGCTCGAGCTGGAATGTTTGTGGGATCCGATTCCGGGCCGCTGCACTTTGCTGTTGGGCTCGGAACTCCGAGTATTGGTATGTATGGTCCAATGCTTCCGGATCGTGTGGCTCCACTTGCCGGACCGCTTAGCGCCTTGGTCGGCGGGCCATGTGATTGCGATTGTCATGCGAGAGCCTGTGCATCGTCTACGCCATGCCTTGCGGGTGTTTCGATTGATCGCCTGTGGCAGGAAATCGAATCCATTTACAAAAAAACTTTTCAGAACTCATCGCCCAAGTGTTCCACCAATTAAAAAATCCCAGCCGTTTTTTTGAGGAGACCTGCAGCGCGCGGCGCGTTTTGTTGCTGGATCTTGGGTTTCTCGGAGATTCGATTCATCTTCTCCCTGCGCTCTGGACACTGCGTCAGGCCTATCCCCGCGCGGAACTGCATGTCATGGTCTCGGAGCATGTCACTCGCATCATGGATGTGGCGCCTTGGGTAGATAAAGTCTGTGGATATCCTCGCTATCCGCGCGGGCCGAAGTGGTATCAGGATTTGGGTCGATTTAGAAAACTTCGTGCCGCTCGATTTGATGTGGTAATTAACCTCAACGGCTCAGATCGATCCAGCATTCTTACAGGCACGAGTGGTGCACGCTGGCGCTTGGGAAGGCGCCCGCAGGATGGGGGTCCCGCGTTTTGGCCGCTGATGTTCACGCATGTCGTGGATATTCCGTATCACGAAAAACTCATTTCCACGCAGCGCTGGGAATGTTTGAAACAGGCAGGTTTTCTCGGTGAAACGCCGGAGGTTCATATTCAAATTCCCGCATCCAGTGAGGCCGGCGCAGTGGATAAGGCTGGCGGGGACGGCAGATGGATCCACGTCAGCCCATTTACCACCGAGGACTACAAAGAACTGCCGAATGAGCAACTCGTCGAGCTGCTGAATCAACTCCATCGCCGTTTCGGCTCACATCAAATGATTTTGACCTGTTCGCGTAGCGAGCGAGAAAAGGCCAAGATGGAGGCGCTGCTCCCCCGTTTGAATTTCACGCCTTGGCGTGTTTTTTCCGGCAATCTTGATTTGCTAGAATTTGCAGCCATCGTCGGGCGAGCCACTGTTCATCTCGGTGGAGACTCGGGAGGCCTCCACGTCGCTTGGATGACCGGCGTTCCCACGGTGACTTGGTTTCGGGATTACGAAGGACGCATCGAATGGCAACCCTGTGGCGAGCGGCATTGTTCCTTGGTCGGCGAACGCCAAGAGACTGGAATTATCGGCATCTCCACAGAAAACCTCCTCTCCGCTGTAGAAGGCGTTTTGGTCAATCATTCCAGGACGGCAAAATAAGGGCAGAAGAGTTTTCTGAAACGCAATGGGCGTTCCGTGGGCAAAATCCGCAATTTTGCGGTTTGCATGCAAAAGCAAAACAGCCGGG
>JBEIMO010000147.1:0-4873 GCA_040378625.1 Verrucomicrobiia bacterium
AACAAACTCACCGCTCTTCTTTAAAAACCCCCAACACATTGCCTCGAAGGTCAATTCCCGGGATTTGTTAATTCAATTTGTTTGATCCACAGTGAACGTCTCTGACCTTCGTGAAATTTTGCAATATGTGCCTCTTTTTAAAGAGCGCATTTTCGTGGTTGCGGTGGATGGTGAAGTTGCGGGTTCGGAGAATTTTTCCAATGTTCTCCTTGATATCGCCGTCCTTCGCTCCCTGAGCATCAAGGTCGTTCTTGTTCACGGTGCCAGCCATCAGATCGTCTCCCTTGCTGCTTCCCGGGGTGTTTCCATAACAAATTCCGACGGAATCGGGGTCACTGATGAATCAACGCTCCAAGTGAGCATTGATGCAGCTATTCGGTTGACCAATGAAATGATGGAGGGCCTTTCCTCCGTGGATTTGCGCGCGGCCTATATTAACGCACTCATCGTCCATCCTGCCGGCATTCTCGGCGGCGTTGACCAACAATACACTGGCAAAGTCGAGCGGGTTGATGTCAAAGCCCTCAAACTTCTTCTGGATGAAGGCATCATTCCGGTTGTTCCTCCGCTGGGATTTGACGGCGAAGGCCGCACCTACCGCGTCAACTCGGACAGTGTCGCTTTGGAAGTCGCAGTGGAACTCGGGGCCGCCAAAATTATTTATCTCGCTCCGAGCAGCGCGTTCACAGCCACGTTGCCGCGACAAATTTCCATTTCGGAAACCGAGGATCTGGTCAAAAAAAACAAATCGGACTTCCATCCGACGCTTATTTCCAAACTCGAAAACGGTGCCAGAGCCTGTCGCCAAGGCGTTGCCCGAACCCATGTGCTGGACGGCGGCTTGAATGAAGCCCTGTTGAGCGAGGTCTTCAGTCACGAAGGCATCGGCACGATGGTTTACTCGAATGAATACCAGCAAATCCGGCGCATCTTCAAAAAAGACGTTCGCGCTGTCATTTCCTTGATCCGCCAGTCCGTGCAGAACGAAGAACTCGTGAGGCGGACACGTGGCGAAATTCTTGAGGATCTCAATGATTACTGGCTTCTCGAGATCGACCGCACACCAGTGGCCTGCGTGGCCATGCATATTTATCCCGAGCAATCCGCAGCGGAGCTCGCCTGTTTGCACGTCAGAAAATCCCACGAAAACCAAGGCTACGGACGCAAGTTGATGGCCTTCGTGGAAAATCTGGCCCGTGAAAAAGGCATCAAAAACCTCTTTGCCCTCTCCACGCAGGCTTACAGTTATCTCCAGCAAAAAGGCGGCTATGCAGCTGCGGATCCCTCGCTTTTGCCTCCAAGCCGCCGCGTGCGCTATGAGACCAGCGGGAGAAATTCCGTCGTTCTTGTCAAAGTCCTCCGTCCGTGATCAACCCAACCTCGCTCCTTATCGATGGTTTCGTTATCCTGGTCTATTTTGTAGTCATCGTAGGAATCGGCCTCTACGCAGGCCGAAAGAATGAAACGCTTCAGGAATTTGCGCTTGGCGGACACAAGATCCCCTGGTGGGCGGTTCTTGCTTCGATCATTGCCGCAGAAACCAGCGCGGCGACATTTTTAGGAACACCTGCGGAAGGCTATAAAACCCTCGGTTTCGCCTACGCCCAACTCGCGATTGGAACGATTCTCGCCCGCATCATCATTGCGTATCTTTTTATCGCTCCGTATTTCCGCTACAAGGTCCAGAGTATCTATGAATACCTGACCCTTCGTTTCGGAACGCGCACAAAAAATATGGCGAGCGGGATTTTCCTCGTCGGCCGCGTTCTCGGAATCGGTGTGCGCCTCTACCTCGGAGGCGTCATTTTGGTGGTCATCTGGCGCTACCTCTTCCCTGGATCTCAAATTACCATCTGGACGTATTTCTGGGGAATTGTCTTTGTCACAGCGGTGACCACCGCCTACACGGCGATTGGCGGGATCAAAGCGGTTGTCTGGACCGACCTCATCCAAGCCTGCCTCATGTGCGGCGCGGTTATTTTCGCCATTTTCACCATTATCCACCACATCCCCGGTGGACTCGCCACGGTGGATTCCATGCTGGACGGCCGGCAGGTCTCGATGTTTCAAACCGGATGGGATGCCACCAAACCTCTGGCTGATGCCCTCAAGGCGATGCTCGAAAATCCCTACACGATTCTTGCAGCGTTGCTCGGTTCGACATTTCTCACAATGGCCACCCATGGCACCGACCAGGATATGGTCCAGCGAATGCTCACGGCGGAAAATATCAACAAAAGCCGATTCAGCTTGATTGTGAGCGGATTTGCAGACATCCCGATCGTCTTGGCATTCCTCGCTGTCGGAATCCTGCTGTGGGTTCACTACCAACTTTCACCCGATCCATTGCTTCCAACCGCCCACAACGAAATTTTCGCCCACTACATCGTTCATGAAATGCCAGCCGGCATCCGAGGACTCATTGTGGCGGGAGTTTTTGCAACCATGATGGGTTCCACCTCCGCCGCCCTCAACGCGCTGGCCACTTCATTTATCCGGGATTTTTACCAACCCTACTTCAACAAAACCGCCACCGATAAACAATCCGTGCGAGCCGCCCGAACAGCCACCGCTGTTTTTGGCGGACTGATGATCGTCGTCGCCACTGGAGCCGCCTACGCAGTGCTGGAGACAAATATTACGATCATCCCATTGGCACTCGGCGTCCTTGGCTACGGATACGGATCACTCCTCGGCGTGTTTCTACTCGGCGTGTTAACAAAATCACGCGGCAACGACGCCACGAACGTCATCGCGATGTTGCTAGGCGTTGTGGCGGTTCTCGTTTTTGGAAAAGTCAAAATCCCCGCCATCGACCTGACTGCCCTTCTCCAACTGCAACTCAAGCCTTCCGAATGGAACTTTGGTGCCTGCATGCCCGACTGGTGGCCCGCCATCGCGTGGCCGTATTTCGTATTCATCGGCAGCGCTGTCACCTTCCTTCTCGGCATCCTCTTTTCCACGCGTCAAGTCACCCCCAAGGAGATTGCGGATTAGGGATTCCTCCTATGCGCTCTGAGGCTACGGCGTGACAAGTTGCAAATTTTTTGCGGGAGCGAGGCCACTTGTGTAAACAGAGGCATCTGCGCAGCGAATGAGACCAGCAGTCAACCAGCGGAGCGCAACGCTTACCTTGCTGCGATAAAGGAAGCGACTGATTTGCCAGCCCGAGCATTGGACGCCCCCTATCCCCATCCTGTTCATTTTGTTAATCCTGTCATCCTGTCTAAACCTTAAGAACGGCGCGTCCTGGGGCCGAAGCCCTACCCTTTTCGCGCGCGGCTTCGCGGGAGATTTTTTTAGGTCAGGCCAACCGAAGCCCCGGGCGGGGCGGAGGAAGCACATCGCAGATGGCCCGCAAGGCGCAGCGAGCATGGGCGCGAGCAAGGCAAAGGCTGACCCTCCGAGGGTTTGCGGGCGCATGGGCGCGGAGAACTCGAGATCGCGGCGTTTACCTCTTTGAGGTGTGGAAGGAAACGGATGTGCGCTCGAAGATTGTGACTGGTATTTCTTTGCGCAGGGCGGGAAGACGGTCGGAGCTTTTGAGTTTTTCGACGAGCATTCGGGCGGCTTCGCGGCCCATCTGCGTTTTACCCACGGAGACTGTGGTGAGGGGTGGCGTGGCATAGGCCGATACGACAATGTTGTCAAAGCCCATGACCGAGATCTCCTCGGGCACACGGCAACCGGCTTCATGAAGCGCCGTCATGGCATTCATGGCCAAGGGATCGTTTGCGCAGAAGATGGCGCTCGGGCGCAGGCCGCTTGCAAGAATCGCGCGGGCCGCACTGGCCCCGCCGTCCCTCCATGCGTCGCCTTTGAAAACCGGTATATTGATTTCGGCATCGAGCTGTTCGGCAATCCATGATTGAAACCCATCGATGCGTTGTTGGAAGTTCAGGTTGGGCCGTTCGCCGGTGATGAGGGCGAAGGAGCGGTGGCCGCGCTCCCAGAGGTATTGCGCCGCTAGGCGTCCGCCCTCGAAGTTGGCGCTCACAACCGCAGGAAGCCCCACGGGCACCTCGTCGACGACCACGAGTTTGCGGCAGGACTTGTAGAGATTCTTGAGCCAACGCTCGTCGGAAGTGCCCAAAACAATCATCCCCTCGACAAATCCATCCTGAAAAATAGAAGGAATCTGGCAGGATGCAATTTCCGCATTGCTCACCGAGGCGAGAAGCACCTTGTAACCGGCATCGAGCAATTCGGATTCCACCCCCACGATGATCGCAGAGTAAAAATGCTCGCCCGAAAGCGGATGGCCTGGTTCCGGACGAAAGAGCAGGCCGACGATGCCGGTTTTGCGCGTGCGCATGGCACGAGCAATGGCATTTGGGCGGTAACCCTTGCTGTCCGCAAACTCGCGCACGCGCTTGCGGGTCTCCTTGCTGTAACGCGAGTCGTCATGGTTGAGGATGTGGGAAACAGTCCCGCAATCGAGGCCCAACTCGGCGGCAATTTTGCGGAGAGTGATCACTTCATTTCCGCTTTGCAGAGGTCGATCAACCCGCTGAGGCTTCCAGTTGCGAGACCGATGCTGGTGTCTGCACAACC
The DNA here is from genome assembly GCA_040378625.1 of Verrucomicrobiia bacterium. Taxonomy (GTDB): domain Bacteria; phylum Verrucomicrobiota; class Verrucomicrobiia; order Chthoniobacterales; family Terrimicrobiaceae; genus UBA967. The sequence continues at coordinate 4,555 of JBEIMO010000147.1, forward strand.
ATAATAGACGCGGATTTCATCTTTCTCGGGCATTGCCACTGCGCCCGCCGGGAAAACGACATTCGGCACGATGCCGTTGAATTCATACGGCTCGGTGGGAGAGAGAATCGCGCTGTGGGTGAGGCCAATGATGCGGGTCGGATTCTCGAGGTCCAAGAGCATGGCGCCGATGCTGTAGCGATGGCCTGCGGAGGAGCGGCTCACGCCATGAATGATGACCAGCCAGCCCTCGGCGGTTTTGATCGGCGGCGTGGGGCCGATCTTGGTGGTGGCCCAGTGGGTGAATCCCGGCTTGAGCAGTGGCTGGTGGTCACCCCAG
>JBEIMO010000148.1:0-4858 GCA_040378625.1 Verrucomicrobiia bacterium
GAATCTGCTTTCCCTGCTGGGCCGTATTTTTTGGCTTCGAATAGGTTTGTGGAGAGGAAAAATCTCGGCCGCTTGTTGGATGGGTATAAGATTTTTCAGGATTCAGTTTTCAGACTTCAGGGGGCAGAAAAAACGGGCGTGTGGCCATTGGTCTTGCTCGGGGATGGGGAATTGCGAGAGGACCTTGAGGCGAGGTGTGTGGAGTTGGGGGTTCAATTTTTCAGGATTCAGGATTCAGTTTTCAGCAGCGCAGGGCACGAAGACTTAAAACTTAATTCTGAAAAACTTAAAACTCCCGCCGGAGGCGGGTGCGTTGTTTTTGCGGGATTTCGGCAGATCGGGGAGTTGCCTTCATTCTATGCAGGGGCGGGTGCGTTTGTGCATCCGGCGCTGGAGGAGCCTTGGGGACTTGTAATCAATGAGGCGATGGCGAGCGGGTTGCCGGTGTTGTCGAGCCGGAATGTGGGTGCGGCGGAGGAGTTGGTGGTAGAGGGCAAAACGGGGTTTTTGTTTGATCCGGGGCATGTGAACTCGATTGCGGAGTCTCTTTTTAAGATGTTTTCGATGTCTGAAGCTGCTCGGCACAAAATGGGAGTGGAAGCTCGTGAAATACTGGAGCGCAAGGTGCCAAGTAGGGCTTTTGGCGAAGGGTTGGCAAAGGTGCTTGGGAGATGAAGACGCTCTGTGTATTGGAGTCGGTATCCCGTGCTGATGGCGGGATTTTTGAGGCTGAGCGGTTCACCTGGCCAAAAATTGCGGCCCAGATGAAGTCGCTGTTTGAAGATGTTTTAAATACAGCATGACGCGGGCTTCGGGTTACAGTTTGCAGATTTCTTGAATTGCTAATCTCAGCGCGTTGAGACCTTCAGTAATTTGTGCCTCGGTAGTGCAGAGGGGAGGCATAAAAACTAGGGTGTCGAGAACCGGGCGGGTGAGGAGTCCGTGCTTCCGGGCGGAGAGGCAGATTTGCGCGCCGGTGCGATTTTTCCAAGGGAATGGGGTGCCGTCAGGGTTGCGAACTTCGATGCCGGCGATGAAGCCGCATTGGCGAATTTCGTAAACGCAGGGATGCGTTCTTAGCTTCTCCAGTTCAGCGCTCAAGTGGGCGATTTTGGGCTGCAGCTTTTCGAGGACATGTTCGTCCCGAAAAATATTCAAGTTTGCCAAGGCGGCAGCGCATCCGAGTGGGTTTCCGGAATAGCTGTGTCCGTAATAAAAAGTTTTTTGTGCCTCGTAGGGTCCGAGGAATGCAGAAAAGACGCGCTCGGTGGTTAGAGTTGCAGCCAAGGGGAGGTAGCCGCCCGTTAGGCCTTTGGCGAGGCAGAGAAAATCAGGGATTACATTTTCCTGCTCGCAGGCAAAAAGCGTTCCAGTCCGACCGAAGCCGGTCATGACTTCATCTAAAATCAAAAATGATCCGGAGGTGTCGCATTTTTGGCGCAGCGTTTGGAGGAGTCCTTTGGGCCAAATGCGCATTCCAGCGGCGCCTTGGATGAGTGGTTCGATGATGACTCCCGCGACTTTTCCATTTTGAAAATCGGGGAGGGCATCGAGCTCATCGGGGTCGCTGATGTGGGTAACTGGGAATTCGTATCCCGTGATGCGTTTGTGGAATGTGCCAATTCCGCCCAAGCTCGCCGCGCCCATGGTGTCGCCATGGTAGGCATTATCAAAAGCGATAAATCGGGTGCGCTCGGGTTGTCCTTCGTTTTGCCAAAATTGGATCGCCATTTTCATAGCGGCTTCCACGGCCGTTGATCCATCATCCGAAAAAAATACGCGGGAAAGTGATTGCTCTGGGAACAAGGAAATAAGGCGTTTCGCGAGTTCTGCAGCGGGGGCGTTTGTGGTTCCGAGAAAGGAAACATGAGCCACGCGTTCGAGTTGATTCTGGATCGCGCGGTTGATCGTTGGATGCGCGTGGCCGTGAATATTTGTCCAAATCGAGGAGTTTCCATCCAGATATCGCCGACCTCGCGAATCCTCTAAGATCGCCCCTTCGCCACGCACGAGAATGAGAGGTTCGTGATCGTCTGCACACCAATCCTGCATCGGCGTGAAAGGATGCCAGACATGGTTTTTATCCATTCTGGAAAGATCCTCGGTATTCCAAACATCTCGCATAGATCGCTTGTTTATCGCATAGATTCCGGCAGGTGAACTCGAATCCTGCAAATTTCTCAATGCTTTGGCGTCTGCTGGCCTATTTGCTCGGCGTTATTCTTGTCGCCTGTGTTGTGTCTCCGCCTTTGTATTGGGCCGGCACATGGCTCGCGGAATCTGGATTTTTGACAATCGTCAAAGGTTTTCCATTTCACCGTTATTTTAGTCGCAGCGTTCAAATATCCGCCTTGGTTCTTCTTTGGCCCGCATTTCGATGGATTGGGATTCGTCAGTTGTGCGTGTTGGGGATCGAGCCAAATCAAAAATGGAAATCGCACCTTGCCGCAGGCTTTCTCATCGCATTCCTGCCCGTTCTGGTCCTTGGTGTGGGTTATGTTCTCTCTGGTTTGTGGGAACTTCGCAATGATTGGGAGGCAGCAAGATTTCTCCGAATTGCAGCCACGGCTTCAGTCGTTTCCCTGATTGAAGAATTTCTTTTTCGTGGAGTCTTTTTAGGACTGTGCCTTCTTGCCATGAGAAAATGGCTGGCGATTAGCGTTTCGGCACTCGTCTTCGCATTGGTTCATTTTCTGAAAACATCGAAATCGCCGATATCAGAGTCCGTCGGGTGGGGGAGTGGTTTTGCGCAAATTTCCATGGTATTTTCTGGAGCCCCACCCTGGCCGTTGCTCGGTTGGGGAATTTTGTCCCTCACGATTGCCGGCGTTATTTTAGCCTGGGCGACAATCAAAACCCGGTCGTTGTTTTTGCCCATCGGTTTGCATGCCGGGTGGATCTTGGGTCAGCAAGGAATGCAAGTTGTCGCAGCCCTTCGAGTCAATTCACCGAATGCCTCATTGCCTTGGGTCGGTCCAAATGTCGTGAGCGGTGCTGTGCCGACAGGGTTGGTTCCTTCATTTGTTCTTATTTTCACATTAGGGCTGGTTGTTTTTTACCTCCGCCATGCGATTCGCGAGCGTCATTGATCCCCTGTCGACATTGTTTTTTCCTGCGCACTGCGCTCAGTGTGCCTGCCGCATTCCCGAGGGTGATGACTTTTGCAAGGAGTGCCATTCCCTAATTGAGTTTATCAAACATCCTCGCTGCGAGGCCTGCTCGCAACCGTATGATGGCGTTACTGGAGAATTCTCCTGTCCCAACTGTCGCAATGAGGGATTTCATTTTGAATGCGCAGTCGCTGTGGTGCGGAGTCGCAGTGTTGTTCGAGAATTGATCCACCGCATGAAATACGGGCGCGAAATTTGGCTGGGTCGGGTGCTAGGAAAAATTCTTCATATTGGCCTGGATGACCTTCGTCTCGTCGATGGCGATTTTCACATTCTGGTGCCAGTTCCTTTGCATCCGAGGAGGCTGCGGGAACGTGAATTCAATCAAGCTTTCGTGCTGGCGGAACAACTGTCCGCACGTTGTGGACTTCCCGTTTCTGATGTTTTGCAGCGGGGGCGTTATACCACAACTCAAACCGCACTTGATCGTGACTCCCGAAGGCAAAACTTGCGGAATGCTTTTTCAATGCGCAAGAATGCATCTGTGACAGATATGAATGTGCTTTTAGTGGATGACGTGCTCACTACGGGATCGACACTCGATGCGTGTGCCGCTATTTTACTCGAGCAAGGAGCGTCCTCCGTGCGGGCTCTGACAGTGGCGCGCGGTTAATAGAAATTTTCAAAATCCATGGCTATCTTTAAAAAACCTATTCTCCGTGCCCTCGGTGGTAAGACTCGCGAAATGCCAACTGGCCTTTGGACAAAGTGTCCAGCCTGCGGCGAGGTGATTCATAATTTGGCATTGGCCGAAAACCTCCAAGTCTGCCCCAAATGCGAGCATCACTTTAATCTGGGATCCCGCGAACGCATCGAGAGCTTGGTTGATCCGGAATCCTTTGAAGAACTCGATGCCTCCATGTCCTCGGTCGATCCTCTCGGTTTCAAGGGTGTCACAACCTACGCCGACCGCTTGCAGAGTTATAAACAAAAGACCGGACTGGTCGATGCCATCACAACCGGAAGCGCGAAGATCCACGATCACCGCGTGGGGTTGGGCGTTATGGATTTTAATTTTTTGGCGGCGACGATGGGTTCGGTCGTTGGAGAAAAAGTGACCCGCGTCATTGAATACTCAACCAAGCACAAATTGCCCGTCATTCTCGTTTGCGCATCCGGCGGAGCACGTATGTATGAGGGAATGCTCAGTCTCATGCAAATGGCCAAGACCAGTGGTGCTCTGGCGCTCCACGCCCAAGCCAAGCTCCCTTACATCACCATTCTGACAAATCCCACGACCGCCGGTGTCATGGCGAGTTACGCCTCGTTGGGGGATATTATCATTGCTGAACCCAAAGCTATGATTGGCTTTGCCGGTCCGCGCGTGATTCGTGAGACCACGCATCAGACCTTGCCGAATGACTTCCAAACAGCTGAGTTTTTGGAAAAGCACGGCTTGGTGGATCTCATTGTTTCCCGTGATAAAATGCGTTCCACATTGGGAAGCATTCTCGGTTATCTCGCTGCCAAGTGACTTGGGAAGAGTCCCTCTCCTGGCTCTACAGCACGCAATGGACCGGCATTAAGCTCGGTCTCGAAAATACTCGTCGGCTTCTCGAAGCGGTAGGCAATCCTCATCACAATTTAAGCTGCCTTCATGTCGCAGGCACAAACGGCAAGGGGTCCACTTGTGCAATGATCGATGCTGTTTTGCGGGAGGCTGGATATCGCACTGGCCTCTACACCTC
>JBEIMO010000149.1:0-4788 GCA_040378625.1 Verrucomicrobiia bacterium
CTTCACGGGCTTTGGTTGCATAACCGGCCAAGCGAGTTTCGATGTCGGCAAAGCTGAGTTTTTCGCAATCGCGAACAACCGGAACAATGAGACCACGCTCGGTTCCTACTGCGACACCGATATCATAGGCATTGCTGGTGACGAGTTCCTCTCCAACGATGCGCGAATTGATAGCTGGAACAGCCTGAAGGGCGTCCACCACGGCTTTCACAAAGAAACTCATGAATCCGAGTTTGACGCCGTGTTTTTTAGTGAATTCCTCCTGCAATTCCTTACGCAGGTTCATCACAGCGCTCATGTCGCACTCGTTGAACGTCGTGAGAATCGCCGCAGTTTGCTGCGCCATCACAAGCTGGGTCGCGATCTTGCGGCGGAGTGGCGAAAGTTTTTTGCGGGTTTCCCGCGAATTGCTTGAAACAACGGCCGGTGCTGCGCCAGGTGCTGGAGCTGATTTTTGAACCACCGGAGCTGGAGCAGGCGTAGCAACCTCTACTTTGGCTGGAGCAGGTTTTGGAGGTTCGGGCGCAACAGCCGCCTGTGGCGCAGGAGCGGCGGCTTTAGGTGCGGGCGCTGAGCCAGCAGCGGCAGGAGCGATTTCGGCGACGGTTTGACCGATTTTCACCTCTTGGCCTTCTTGAACTTTGATGTGAAGAATGCCGGAATCGGCAGCCGTTACTTCTTGCGAAACTTTGTCAGTCTCCAGAGTAAAAAGAACCTCATCGCGCGAGACGGATTCGCCTTCTTTTTTGTGCCAGATTGAGAGAACGCCGGAGGTGATAGACTCTCCAACGGCTGGAATTTTAACTTCGATGTTCATGCGGACTTTAGTGTTTTCAGACTTCGAATGCCTGGGTGATGAGTGCGGCTTGTTGTTCCTTGTGTTTTCCTGAAGATCCTGCAGCTGTGCTGGCGCTTTCTGGGCGACCAGCGTAGCCGATGAGTGATCCCACAAATCCTGCGATACGTGGCGCGATGAAGTTCCAAGCGCCCATGTTTTCGGGTTCTTCTTGGCACCACACGTAGCGTTTTACGGCAGGATAGCGTTTGGCAATCGCGCGGAGACGTTCTCCATGGAGCGGATAGATCTGCTCCAAACGAACGATCGCCGTGGTCTCCTGTTGTTTCGCTTCTTCGCGACCACGGACAAGATCGTAATAAACCTTGCCGCTGCAAAAAATGACACGCGTCACTTTTTTAGGATCTTTGATCGAGGAATCGTCGAGGATTTCCTCGAAACGGGAATTTGTAAAATCCTCCACACGGGATGTCGCATCCTCGGAACGCAGCAGACTCTTGGGTGACATGATCACGAGAGGCTTACGGTATCCGCGATGGATCTGACGGCGCAGAACGTGGAAATACTGGGCCGGCGTGGTGAGGTTGCAGACCTGCATGTTGTCCTCGGCGCAAAGTTGGAGGAAACGTTCCAAACGGGCACTGGAGTGCTCTGGACCTTGGCCCTCGTAGCCATGCGGGAGCAACATCACGATGGAACTTGGACGCCGCCACTTAGCCTCCGCCGATGCAATGAACTGATCGATGATGATCTGGGCTCCATTGGCAAAGTCACCAAACTGGGCTTCCCAAATGCAGAGCATCGAAGGGAAATCCATCGAATAACCATAATCAAATCCCAGCACCGCATACTCGGAGAGCGGACTGTTATAGACGCAGAAAGTTTCCTGCTTGGGTGAAATATGTTTGAGCGGAATGTAGCGTTCGCGGGTCTGCTCATCATAGAGAACAGAGTTGCGATGGCTGAATGTGCCACGGCGGCTATCTTGACCGGAAAGGCGCACTGGAGTTCCTTCCGCAAGCAAGGAACCGAATGCTAAAGCTTCGGCAAATCCCCAATCGTAAGGTCCCCCATCCTTCCAAACTTGCGTGCGCCGATCGATGACCGTGCGTTTGATTTTTGGAACGACGTTGAAATCTTTTGGAACAGCCGTGATCGCCTTGGCGACTTTATCGAGCATTGCCTTGGAGATCTCCGTATTGACGGGATCGTGAGAATAAGGCGGTTGGAAAATGGCGGTCGATCCGGCAAATTCGCTTTTCTTCTTTTTGGTATCGCCCGGTTTTTTAACCAGAGCAAAAGCAGCGTCCAACTTCTCGATGAGCTTGGCCTTGATCTGGATAGCTTCCTCTGCCGAGATCGTTCCCTGAGCAGCTGCTTGAGCGGCAAATTTGGTGCTCAGCAACGGATGGGTTTTGATGACGTTGTAGAGATTCGGCTGAGTGAACAGCGGCTCGTCTGTCTCATTGTGACCGTGACGGCGGTAGCAATAAATATCCACCACGACATCGCGTCCGAATTTCTGACGGAACTCGAGAGCCATTTGCGCCACCTCGACGACTGTTACGGGATCTTCGCCATTCACATGGAATACCGGCGCATCCACCATCTTCGCCATATCTGTGCAATAGCGTGTGGATCGGGCATCCGCAGGAAGTGTCGTAAACCCGATCTGGTTGTTAACCACAAAATGGATTGTTCCGCCGGTGCGATAGCCGGGGAGTTGGGACATGTTGAACACCTCAGCAACGATGCCTTGGCCGATGAAAGCGGCATCGCCATGAACAAGGATCGGAACCACTTTTTTGCGCTCCGTCGTGTCATTCAAAATCCGCTGACGGGCGCGGGCCTTACCCTGCACGACGGGATCAACGGCTTCCAAGTGACTTGGGTTCGCCGCCATGCTGACCTCGACTTTTTTTCCATCAGAGAGCGTGTGCGTCGTTTGATAGCCGAGATGGTATTTTACGTCACCGCTACCACCCACGAGTTCAGGATTAAAGTTGTCCTGAAATTCATTAAAAATGATGTCGAGGGGTTTTTTGAGGAAATTGGCGAGAACATTGAGGCGGCCACGGTGCGCCATACCCATCACAATTTCCTGAACGCCGAGAGAACCTCCCCCCTCGAGAACGGCATTGAGACCGAGCATGAGGGATTCGCCACCTTCGAGAGAGAATCGTTTCTGGCCGACAAACTTGGTGTGAATGTAGGTCTCGAATGTCTCGGCTTCGTAAATTTTATTAAGCAAATCGCGGTGAAGCGCGGAATCATTGCGCCTTGAGGAACGGCGGTTTTCCATTTTATACGCCACCCAATCCCGCATTTCAGGATCCTGGATGTGATGAAATTCCGCGCCAACTGTTTCGCAATAGGTCTGACGAAGACCGGAGATCATCTCTCCGAGCGGCATGGCGCGGCCCTGTTGAAAATAACGAGAAGAAACCACCTCTTTCATGTCCCCATCGGAGAACCCGAATGCAGAAGCATCCAAACGAGGGTTCTGCGGGGCATCGGAAGTGAGGGGATCGAGATGGGCGATCGTGTGACCTAAAGTGCGATAAGCCTCGACCATCGCATCCACGCGGGACTGAAGGGGAGAACCGGAACCTTGAACCGCTTCAACCGCCTCAGCTTTTTTGCTGCGGACGAGTCCAAGTTCAAAGCCTTCAAAAAAGGCTGCCCAGTCAGGATCCACAGAGCGGCGGTCAGCAACCCAGCGTTCGTGGAGTTCATCGATCAGCGCCTCGTTCGCACGGGCGGGGACAGAAGTATTCATTAATTTTTGTTGGTGGCGGTCATGCGGTCATAGGGAATTCCAGACCGAACGGGTGAACAAACTGAATAAATCTGGCCCGTTTAGCAAGACGCGATTTTCAAAAATCACGCCTTGCTTTTTGATGGTATAATTAGGCTGGAGCGGCAGCAGGCAAGCCACCCGAAGGGAACTGTGGCTTGATTGTTTCCGGCGGCTCGGGAGTGACATCCGAAGGCGCTGGCGGAAGTGGAGGAGGAGCTACCTCCATGATCGGCGGATTTTTGATTTCACCAAATTCGATGATTTCTTTGACGTGCGAAGCATCCAGGGTCTCAAATTCCAGAAGAGCCTTGGCTACCAATTCCACTGCCTTGCGGTGATTTTCCAAAAGAACACGGGCACGCTCGTAGGCTTCGTCAATGATACGCTTCACTTCGGCATCGATCTGCTGAGCCGTGTGCTCACTGTATTCGCGAGGACGCGAGATATCGCGCGCCAAAAACACATGTTCCCCACCCTCGGCAAAACTGATCATGCCCAAAGAACTCATGCCCCATTCGCAAACCATTTTTCGCGACAGCGAGGTCGCCTGACGGATATCGCCCGAAGCGCCGTTTGAGATGTCATTGGTGAACATTTCTTCGGCAATCCGGCCACCCATAGTGACCACAAGAAGATCCAACGCCTCCTTTTGCTGGGTCGAATATTTGTCACCTTCTGGCAGATACATCGTGGCTCCGAGGTAGGGTCCGCGTGGGATGATCGTCACTTTGTGCAGCGGGCTCGTATGCTCGAGGAGCACATTCAGAATTGCATGCCCGGCCTCATGCCAAGCAGTTGAAATTTTTTCCCGCTCGCTCATAGCCATGCTGCGGCGCTCCTTACCCCAGCGAACCTTGTCACGGGCGTCTTCGAGTTCCCGCATGGTGACGGCCTTGAGCCCCTTGCGAGCAGCCAACAGAGCGGCTTCGTTGAGCACGTTGGCCAATTCGGCGCCGGAGTAACCGGGCGTTCCCTTTGCCAAAATGGCCAAGTTCACACCCTCGGCGACTTTCACTTTTTTAGCATGAACCTTGAGAATTTCCTCGCGACCCTTCACGTCGGGAAGCTGAACGGTAACTTGGCGATCAAAACGACCCGGACGCAACAAGGCAGGATCGAGAACATCGGGGCGATTCGTAGCCGCAATAATGATGACGCCTTCTTGGGTGTCGAAACCATCCATCTCGACCAA
>JBEIMO010000150.1:0-4779 GCA_040378625.1 Verrucomicrobiia bacterium
CATTGGCAAATCAATCCCGTAGCGCGCATGTGGCAATCAACCTTCCGGATTTTCAAACGCTCGATGGCGCCTTGAATGGCCGGGTTTTTCACCTGCCAAACCCAGTTGTGCGAGATCGCCTCTCCAACGAAAAACGACTGAATGACGTGCAACGTTGGTTGAGCGATCAATTGCAAACAGACGATCCTGTTTGGGTATTCCCAACGCGATTTCTTCGTCGCAAAAATCTTTTAGAAGCGGTGCTGCTGACGCGTTGGCTGAGACCCAGCGCCGTTTTTGTTACGTCATCGGGTGATGCTTCTCCGGATGAAAAATCTTACGCATCTGTGCTTCGAGATGCCGCTCAAACGGGCGGTTGGAGAGTTTCCTTTGGACTTCTGGATCAACCGGGTGCGCCCAGCGTTGCAGAATTATTGCAGGTCGCGGAGGTTGCCCTTTTGACATCCATCCAAGAGGGGTTTGGTATGGGATTTATTGAGGCGGCCGCCGTTGGGACGCCTCTGATTGCGCGGACTTTGCCAGACGTGATGCCTGATCTTGCCTCCATGGGTTTTCATTTTCCTTATCTCTATGAGGACGTTTTTATCAATCCGTCATTGATTGATATCCCTCATGAAATCGAGCGGCAGCGACTCGCCCGAGTGAATGTGGGAGCTCGATTGCCGGCTGTTCTCAAGGGTCAATTTTCGCCAAAGGATCTGGATTTTACAAAGCCTGTTCCATTCAGTCGTCTGTCTCAGCGCGGTCAATTGCATGTTCTGAATCACCCTGCAGAAGAGGCTTGGTCTCTGTGCCGGGAGTTGAATCCCTCAATAGCCAATATCGAAAAATCGCTGGGGAGGCTTGGGCCGACGGAATGGCCATCCCGCTCGCCACAGACCGCATTACGTTTTGCGAGGGAGTTTCTAAAAATAGCGCATTCGACGGCCAATCAACCTAAAATTGATTCAGCAAATGTCGCGAGGGCTCAGGCTGCGCTCATTCAATACGCTTTTAAGCCCGAACGTTTTTATCCGCTTCAAGCCGAGTTGTAACAGTGTAATGGGAGGCGAATTGTTGATTATTTGCTGCGGATTTTTTGAGCAATGGTTAGCACTATCATTTCTGCTGCGATAAGTGCCGTTTTTGCTTCTTCAAGCGGCGGCTCAAACATGTCTCCAGGATATCGAAAATCCACTGCAAAGGGAGAGAGAAAATCTGCCATTTCAAGTAAATCCTGAAAACCTACTTCCAGCTATACGCATTCTCGGACGAGATGCACAAGATCGTGGGTTTTGGTTACGGATACAGAACGGAAAGTGAGCCACCCCTTTAGTGCCTTTTCTGCGGCCTGCTGGCAGTGATATGAGCCTGTGTCCAGCAGAGGGTCCACGCAAACAATCATTCTCTTTGCTGCCTCTAGGTCTCGCTCTGCCTTGGCAATACAGTCCAAGGCAGATTGTGTCACTTCATCCATTGCGCTTTGCGAGAATTCTCCCCTCTTTCTGAGCTAAGAAAGGCAAGGTATTGACTATACGCACCTGTTTTTGCCATTCGTTGCGCGTCAATACACAAATATCCATTGGTCTAGAAATATCTGCAACAATCCCTCGTGCTCGACGAGAGCGAACATGCCGAGCTTCATTGGAATCTGGAATTAGCACAAGAAGATCCAAATCACTATCATCACGAAAGTCTCCTCTAGCCCGTGAGCCAAAGACCCATATCTCGTCGGCACCCATACCATTTAGGATTCTTTGCGCGACTTGGGTATCATCAGAGGTGAAATCCATGTTAAATTTTACTATTTTTGAACAACATCCCAATTGCAACCTTATACAAAAACAACTCAGCGAATAGACTTCGGTGTTAGGACAGAATAATCAGGAATTGGTTAGGGTTCATAGGTCCGGCACATGCAGAGATCAGGCTTTTGTTATACATTTTTCTTCTCCATCTTTTACGTGGCTAATCGTGATTATAATGAGATAAGGCCCGTTCATGAGCGGGTGAAATTCTTGCAAATTGGGAATTGGTTACCAATTTATCAGAGAGGATTGATCGTTTTTTATCGCGCCTTGTTGGTGGAGAACTTGACGCGTCGCCGAGTCGCAATCGTCATCTCAAATAACGGCGGTTCTCGGCGATGATCTTGTAGGCGTGGTCGGCAATCGATTGAAAGAGTCGAGAACGATGGTATGCCTTGTGCAGAATTTTCAGGCAGGGGTGGAATGAGGCGAGCAATTCCAGAACCGCAGCGGCTCCCGAGATGCGGAAACCGTCTTTTCGAATGAATTGAACTGCAGTCTGAAATTCCTCCGGGCTTATCGCTGGGAAGCTCTGTTGCGCCTCGCTGGAAGGCAGATATTCGATGTTTGAACCAGACACGGTTTGGGCACGTTTCACCCAGTCCGTGCAAAATTTGCAGTCCCCATCAAAGATGAGCATGGGTTTCATATTGTCTGGGTTTAAAAAATACGGGCTGGTTCGTGCTCGTTGAGTCCGCCGCACTGCGGACAGCGGGGCAGGGGAGATTGGCGGTCGGCCTTGAAATCAAACGAACAAATGCGGCATCGAATCCTGGAACGCTGCATTTTTGACTCTTTGAAGCGGCGGGCAATTTCGTAGCAAATCCACACAAAAAAAATACCGGCGAGAAAGATCAGAAGGCCGGTGAAGACAAGCCATGGAAGCGGAATGCGAATCATGGTTCTTGGCGATTTTTCAGCTCGGAGCCCCACAAAAATTCGACGAAATCCCATTCGATGGGGGATTCGGCATTGGGAGCGAATTGAGCAGATTGGAGAAAAATCAGCGCGGCTCGATCGAGGGTCTCGTCGCCTGAGGATTGCTGCAATGTAATGTGCGCGACTTTGCCGGTCTCATCGACTCCAACAAGGAACACCGCAGGGTTCAGAGGACTGAATGTTTTCGATGATGAAAAAGCATTTTGAGAAACCTCCGGTAGGCGTGAAGCCAGACTGCCACTTGTTTTCAGAGTGGTGCGGCGGGATTGTTGAGACGAAGACGGAGAGGGATTGCTTGGCCGCGGAATTTTAACTGGTCCCTCTTGGATGGCTTTCGGCGCGTCAGTGGAAATGGTTTTTTGAAGCGGCGGAGAGATGAGGGCAGGTTCTCCAGTGGCATATTGAGGCGTGTAGGTGGCGAAGTAGGATTCTTCAACCCTCTGCAATCCTTGACCTGGAGCGAAAAGGGAAGGGTCTGAAGAGTGAAGTAGGCCTTCAATTTGCGTGTGACCCTCCGTGCCGGTTGGGATGAAATAAACCTGTGCAGGCTTGAGACCTTCTTTTTTCTCTGCGGGATAAATAATCGAGAAGAGAAAAAAGATGCTCGCATGGGCGATGGCTGCAAGAAAGACGGTTGCCGGCAAAGCCAGATGAATACGGTGTCTGGACGGCCACGCAAAAATCAAAGAACCGCTCTTCACTTTTCCTCCGAGGTTGCAATAACGGTCGGGTATCCCAAGCTCAGGGAGACGGTCATCACGCGGACGAGTTGCTCGAAAGGCGAGTGACGATCGGTTTTGATAATGATCGTGTGGTTGCGCGACCCTCGCGCCGCAAGTTTGTCGCGGAGTTTCTCGAGAGGGATTTCCTCGTTTTCAAAATAGATCGAGGAGAACGGAGCGGCGACGATGCTGACGATGAGCGGGTCGCGTTGCGGAGCGAGAAGAAATGGGGAGTCTGGCACGGAGACCATCACGCCGGGTTGGAGCAGGAATGAAGTGCTGAGGACGATGTAAAAAACCAGCAGCAATACGACATTCAGCGACGGCGCAATGAACATCAGGGCGGGATGCAGGCCTGCTGTGCGTTTGAGTTTCACGCGGCGGGATCGGAGGGTTCTTGAATAACTTCTAAAATCTCGATGCTGGCGCGCTCGATGTCGTGGAGCACATCATTCACTCGGGCGGAAATGTAGCTGTGGGCGACAAACGCAGGAATCGCCACGGTGAGCGCAGCGGCGGAGGTGAGGAGGCTCTCATAAACGCCGCCAGCAATCTCGGCGGCCGTTGCGTAACCTCCGTGTGTGGTGATTTGTTGAAAGGCGGTGAGCAGTCCAAGGATCGTTCCGAGCAATCCCACGAGTGGCGTGGCGTAGGCGATTGTTCCGAGAAGGGCGAGGTTGCGTTCCAGTCGGGGCAATTCGAGTTGACCGGCTTCCTGAGCGATTTCGCGGAGCTCCGAGCGGGGGGATGTGTGTTTGAGAAGCATCGCGTGAAGCACACGGGGGATCGGGCCGGTTGTGCCTGCGCATTCTTGAATCGCTTCAGCAAAATTCCTTTTGCGAATCAAATTGGCCAACCCTCGAAGAAAGTCGCCAGTTTGAATCGTGGCTTGGTGAAGAAAGAGGAGGCGTTCTGCAAAGACTCCCAGGGCGGTTATACTGCAGGCAAGAATCAGCCACATTAGCGGCCCGCCTTTTTGAACGAGTTCCATCATATGCGGTCTTTTAAATCATCCGTTGTCCGGCGGCAATCGGTTTTAGGGTTTTGCTTCAGGCGCCGGCAGGCTCAGTTGGGAGTTCGACATTTCGCCGAGTGCGGCGGTCATCTTCTCACGCACGCCGGGAATGAACCCACGGTCTCCATGGAAGACGAGCATGTTGAGCTGATCTTTTTGGAAAATACTGATCGGTCCTTTTTCGGTGTGGAGCGTCACGGCGGGGATCTGACCAATCCCCATTTCGGCAGAGGCATCATGCATGGTGCGCAGCATTTTGGTGGCATTGGCACTCAGCGAAACAATGTCCATGCCTTCGGGAACGTTGTGCGAAGCG
>JBEIMO010000151.1:0-4776 GCA_040378625.1 Verrucomicrobiia bacterium
ACGATGAGCTGGAACGATGGCTACGGCACACAAGTCGGCGAAAAACGCCCATGGGCGGCGGGCGATGGACGATTCATCTATCCGCCCGAGGCCTGCTTCGACGGTAGCCAGGGCCCCGTGCTCGACGAACCGGTCTCCACCATCCGCCTCGAAGCCCAGCGCGACGGGATTGAGGACTACGAATACCTTGTCCTGCTCAAGCGCCTGCTGGCGGAAAAAGGATCGACCCTCAATGCCGACGATTCCGCCCGCTACGCAAAACTCCTCGAAGTGCCTGGTGCCATTTCCGGCGGCCTCACCACCTACACCAACGATCCCGCTCCCATCACAGCGCGGCGGCACGAACTGGCCAAGGCGATTGCGAAACTGACAAGCCTCACCACTAAAGCTCCGTAATCCGCAAAACCTTTGCGGATACATCGAACTACATTCTTCACCTGACTGCAAATTCAACGCGCGCCGCATAATGTCTTCGGACTTATGCGGCGTGGTAAAATATTTTTTGCGGCGGTTCTGTTGGCGCTTCTGCTTTCTGAGGCACATGCGGACTCGGTTAATGAACTGGAAAACCATGCGCGGGCAGCGTTAAGCAAGCTCTACCAGCACAACCAGGAAGCCGTATCCATTCAAAGACGCGCTGTGGGCGTTTTGGTCTTTCCTGAAGTTCGAGATATGGGGATTGGCTTGGGATTACAAACCGCCACAGGTGTGCTTTTGCGGAATCTCAAAGCAGCGGACTACTTTAATCTGACCGGCGTTTCCTTGGGCTTGGAATTGGGAGTTCAGAAATTCAGCTATGTCATTTTCTTTATGAATGAAAACGCGCTGAACGATCTCTACAACTCCGCCAACTTTGATTTTGGGATCAAAAGCGAACTCGTCGTGGGGGATGGAATTTGCTCCGCGGGGGTTTCAAGCGCCGCGCAGAATCCAGACATCTGCGTATTCCGATTCAATCGCAATGGAGGAATGGCAAAATTGGGCCTCCAATGGAGCAAAATAACGGGCTATTCCCCCGGCGATTGATTGCCTCAAATGGATTGGTAGATGACCGTAAAAAATTACGGACTCGCGGGTGTCGCGGGGTTTTGGACCGAGCGGAGGGCAACGTCGCCAATCTCAAGATCAAGGGCTCGTGCGGCTGTGCGGAGGAATCCCTCGGTGGCATCAGTAAGGGCGACGTCGAGTTTGCCGAGCCGGTCGGTTGGGGCGGAGAGGTGGGATTTTTCGAGTAGGGCTTTGACAGCCAATGCGCAGTTTCGGGCGGAATCGACGAGCGTGACATCGGGTCCGGCAATGCGGCCTATTGCGGCTTTGAGCAGAGGGTAATGAGTGCAGCCGAGGACGAGGGTATCAATACCTTCGGCAAGCAATGGAGCAAGGTAGCGCGAGAGCATGAGGTCGGTGATGTTATCGTCAAACATCCCCTCCTCGATAAGCGGCACCAGAAGTGGACAGGCGGCGCTCATCACGCGAATCGCAGGATCAATGCTGGTGATGGCGTGTTCATATGCGCCACTGGAAATCGTGGCGCGCGTGCCAATGACGCCGACTTTTTTGTTTTTTGTGCACTGGGCCGCGGCTGCTGCTCCTGGGGCAACAACGCCTTGGACGGGCACTTTGAAAATTTCGTTCATGCGCGGCACCGCGAGGGCTGATGCGGTATTGCAGGCGACAACAATCACCTTGGCTTGCTCGGCGAGAAGAAGTCCCCCGATTTCGATGCTGTATCGTTCAACGGTTTTTCGGCTCTTCCCGCCATACGGAACGCGGGCGGTGTCGCCGATATAAAAAATATTTTCCGCCGGGAGGAGGTTTTGGAGTTCGGCCACAACGGTCAGGCCGCCAATGCCGGAATCAAAGACTCCGATGGGATCTTTGGAGCGCTCAGTTTTCATTTTTGGTCGTCGGGTTGGAGGAGTTGGATGGATGGTTCAATGTCGAGGCGGCGCGTTGAACGGCCTCATTGAGTGAAGTGTTTATGCGGATCGGCGACAATGAGGGAGGAATGTTGGGGACCGAGGTGGCATCTGTGCCCACAGTTGTTGCGGATGGTGCCTGATAATTTGTTTGGCCGCTGATGGCGCTGCGGTAGCGCCCCACGCCTTCGAGGATGGCGCGGGCAAAGGCGTCACGGTAGGTGCTGCTGGCTATCAGTCGTCCATCAAAGGGATGATTCATAAAGCCACCTTCCAGCAGCACGCCGGGAATTTGAAGGTCGCGAATGACGACAAACCGGGCGCGTTTGATTCCGCGGTCGGTGAGGCGCATGTGGCGAAGCATCGAGGAATGCATGGCCGTTGCGAGCGCGATGTTTTCAGGGTCTCGTGCATGGCCGGGGTATTGTTTGAGGTCATTGTAGCTGAGGTTTTCCTCGTCCATCGAAGGCACTCCTCGGGGAGCCAGGGCAAATGTTTCGATGCCTGTGCCTCCAACCGTCGTGCTTTTGTTGAAATGCACACTCACAAAAACGGCATTGGGGAATTTATTAGCCATGGCCGGACGACGCTCCAAGGGAATGAAGGCATCGTTGCTGCGTGTGAGCTGAACATTGTAGCCCGCTTGGATGAGAAGCCGTCGGGTGCGCTGCACGACATCCAGCGCGGCGTCCTTCTCGAGTCCCTGAGGCCCCTTGGCTCCGCTGTCATGCCCGCCATGCCCGGCATCCAGAATGACCGTCGTTACAGCGGAGGCATTTTTGATCAGGCTGGGCCGCATGACTGGCTCGATGATCTTCGTGACATCCATTGCCGAAATCAGGGTTTGCCCGGATTTTGAGAGGATGGGGAAGCAGAGGACGTATTTGACGTTGTTGATAAAAACCTCACGTTTGCCGGTTTTGCCTTTGATGGTTCGAGTCGGTCCGGAAAGTGAAAAACTGTCGTCGGATTTTTGTGGCGGGCTCAGGCGGTAGAATTGCGAGACATCCTCAATGGGCACATAGCGTCGGCCCTCATGCAGAACGACGTTCCAAGCCAGCGACAATCCCTGCGTGGTCAGAAAAATCAGCAGGAATAGCCAGTGGGTCAGTCGCACAGAAATTCAAGTTGGCGGCGTCCCATCCGACGCGCAAGGGGTTTTTGGACAGAATTAACAGGAGGGAAAGCGCGGAAAGACAATCGAATGTTGGTTCGCCCTATACTCAGAGCGAATGCATGGGTGTTATCTGCTTCTCCTCTGTGTTCTCTGTGCACTCTGTGGTCAATTTTACTGGGAACCGGTGCGGGGACGCATTTGCGGAAAGAGAATGACGTCGCGGATGCTTTCGGCGCCGGTGAGCATCATGACAAGCCGGTCGATTCCAATTCCAATGCCTCCCGCTGGTGGCATGCCGTATTCGAGTGCGGTCAGGAAATCCTCGTCGAGCTTCTGGGTTTCGCCACCGCTTTGGTGTTCGAGTCGCTCGCGTTGCACATCGGGATCGTTCAACTCGGAATACCCTGGGGAAATTTCCTGACCGTTGATGACGAGTTCGTAGACATCGACTACGCGTGGATCTGCGGCGTTTTGCTTCGCGAGGGGGACCAG
Organism: Verrucomicrobiia bacterium; assembly: GCA_040378625.1. Classification (GTDB taxonomy): domain Bacteria; phylum Verrucomicrobiota; class Verrucomicrobiia; order Chthoniobacterales; family Terrimicrobiaceae; genus UBA967. The sequence continues at coordinate 3,529 of JBEIMO010000151.1, forward strand.
TTCTTTCGGACAATGGGTCACAAAAAGCGGGCTCATGGTTTTTTCCTCCACAAGCTTCTCGAAGACATGTTGGGTCACCTCAAAGTCCTCGTGACAATGGGTGACATCGATCTTGTTCTCGACGCACCAGGCGCGGCGTTGCTGGGGAGTGAAATCATACCAACCCGGCGCGACACCTTGGATGAGTTCGGCATACGGCGTGCGGCGCCACGGGCGGGTGAGGTCGATCGTGCGGGTGACATTCCCTTCCGCATCGCGGTGTTCGATGACGAGCGTGCCGCAAATTGTTTGAGCCACGTGGGTGACCATTTCCTCAACGAGGGTCGCCATTTGTTCAAAGTCTGCGTAGGCCCAGTAGGCCTCGAGCATCGTGAACTCGGGGTTGTGCCGCCGGGAGATGCCTTCGTTGCGAAAATTGCGGTTGAGTTCGAAAATTTTGCTGAACCCGCCGACGAGAAGTCGCTTGAGGTAAAGCTCGGGAGCAATGCGCAGAAAAAGATCCACGCCGAGGGCGTTGTGATGCGTTTCAAACGGCTGGGCGGCGGCTCCTCCAGGAATCGCCTGCATCATCGGCGTTTCGACTTCGATAAATCCCCGGTCTTCCAAAAAGCGTCGGATCTCCCGAACGATGGCGATGCGTTTTTGAAAAATCGCGAGCGACTCGGGGTTGGAAATGAGGTCGAGGTAGCGCTGACGGTATTTGATCTCCGTGTCTTGAACGCCATGCCACTTGTCGGGGAGCGGGCGCAGGGATTTTGAGAGAACGGTAAACGTTGTGGCTTTAATGCTGGGTTCACCGGTCTTGGTGACAAACGTCTCGCCTTCCACGCCGATGAAGTCACCGATGTCGAGTTGATCGAATGTCGTCATCGATTCCGCGCCGACTTCTTTGGCGTTGAGATAAACCTGCATGCGGCCCGAGCTGTCCGAGACGTCGATGAAATGGCTTTTGCCCATGTTGCGATGGGCGGTGATGCGGCCGGCGGTGCGCACCTTGTTGCCCTCGGCAAATGCAGCGCGAATCGCGCCCGGTGTGCCTGTGGTTTCAAATGCGGCTCCAAATGGGGCGTGGCCTGCAGCACGCAAGGCATCGAGTTTTTGTCGGCGAATAGCCAATAGTTCGTTTTGTGTTTTTTCTTCCATGCTGTGAAAAATCCCTCGCGTGAAAACGCGGCCGGATCAGGCGGGTGGATTGAGGATAAAGTAAATCGCCGCACCAAAAGCAGCGAGGCCGATGATGAGGGCCAA
>JBEIMO010000152.1:0-4739 GCA_040378625.1 Verrucomicrobiia bacterium
TATATTGTATATATCATGTATCAAAAAAGAGATGCCGAGCTTTTATTAAAAAAAATCCTTTCGGGGGATAAAGTCGGTATTATTTTGGGCGCGCGTCAAGTAGGGAAGACGACTTTGGTGAAACATGTGAATCCGATATCCGCAATTGATGCGGGTATCATACGATGCATGGCGATATTTACGGGTAGCTGTCTTTTTTATTGGTAGACAAATCTCCTAAATTTGGTAGATGTATCTCCTAAATGGAGATTTTTCGTAAATTTGGTGAAATTCTGGAGTCCCGATTGGGCGAGGATTTGAATTTTATTCAAGTTGTATTGGGACCGCGTCAGGTTGGGAAGACGACGACGTTGAAGCAAATTGTTTCTCGGTGGAGTGGTCCTGTGCACATGGTTTCTGCGGATGATGTGGCACCTCCTTCGGTGGATTGGATTGATTTAAATTGGAAATTGGCGCGGTCCAAGGGGAGCGGGAGCCTCTTGGTTATTGATGAAATCCAGAAAGTGCCGGGCTGGAGTGGCGCGGTCAAAAGGCTCTATGACGAAGATCGCAGCAAGCGCGCGCTCAAGGTGGTTTTACTTGGCTCTGCCAGCCTCATGCTGGAAAAAGGACTGTCGGAAAGCCTTGCCGGCCGATTTGAGATCATACCAGCTGGACATTGGAATTTAAAGGAATGCCGGGAAGCATTTGGATGGGATCTGACAGCATTTCTTAAGTTTGGAGGGTATCCTGCGGCGGCGGAATTGGCAGGGGACCACAAGCGATGGAAGGATTACATCAACCGCTCTATTATTGAGCCAGTCTTATTAAGGGATCTTTTATCACTTGCTGCCGTTAATAAACCGGCCTTGTTCCGACAGGCATTTATGCTCGCATTGGCTTATCCCGCCATGGAGGTTTCGTTGCAGAAGTTGCTCGGGCAATTGCAAGACTCCGGCAATGTGACAACCATCAAGCATTATCTCGAATTATTTGATGGGGCGTTTTTGATAAAGACGCTTCAGAAATACAGCGGCTCGGAGATAAAAAAACGGGGATCAAGTCCTAAGCTGATTCCATTAAATACAGGGTTAATCAATGCCCAAGGGGATCCCGCTCGTGTTGACTCAGATCCAGAGTGGTTCGGGCGGTTGTTTGAGTGCGCCGTGGGAGCGGCATTGTGCCAGCAATTTGAAGAAGTCATGTATTGGCGCGAGGGATCCGCTGAAGTCGATTTTGTTATAAAATCTGGGCAGAAATTATTTGCCATCGAGGTAAAATCCGGTCGTGTGCGCAAGCCCCGCGGCTTGGCACAGTTTCTTAAACGTTATCCCAAAGCCAGGCCGTTTATTTTAGATTTGGAAAGTGGAACAAGATTTTTGGAGGGGATACCTTTGGAAAATGCATAAGAGCATCGGAGGGTCATCGTCCGCATGACCCAAATATAACCTCCCGCTGAGCCCCCAAGACGCAAAGAACAAAACGCTTTAGACAGGATTAACAAAATTTACAGGATTAACTGCGAAGCTCAGGGCTGAGCTTGGGGAGCCAAGCTGGCGTTTCTGATCCAACCTCACTGGCAAGCACGCTTGCCGATTCGTCAGGCTCTGAATCGCCCCCTCGCGATGCGAGTTCAGCCCATCGCTCCGCAAAAAAATCCGCAACTTGTCACGCCGTAGCCGCGAAGCGCGCAGGCGTATCCGAAATCCGCAATTGATGGGCATTCGCAAAAACGATCTATTTATAAAATGCATTTGCGTTTAGTAATACTATGCGATAATTAGATTTTATGGTTAAAAGAGCGCATTGGATCAATTCCATCGAAGCCGCATGGAGGGAGCGGAGTATTATCTGGCTGTGTGGGCCAAGGCGCTTAGGAAAAACGACCCTTGCGCGCGGGTTGGATGATGTTCTCTATTTTGATTGCGACGTTCCATCCGTTAGACGCGATGCGGAGGATGCAGAGGCATTTTTAAGCCGATATCAAGGGCGTCGGTTGGTGCTGGATGAAATTCATCGTCTCGGCGATCCCAGCGGTCTGCTGAAAATCGCCAGCGATCATTTTCCAGGCACGCGCATTGTTGCCACTGGGTCATCTACATTGGGCGCGAGTGCGCGGTTTCGTGACACATTAGCCGGTCGCAAACGCACTATTGCTCTGCGTCCAGTGCTTGCTTCGGAAATAGGCAGTTTTGGAGTTCCCATGGAGCAGCGCATCCTGCAAGGCGGTCTTCCTGAAAAAATGATGGCCGACCACTTGCCTGAAAAAGATTTTCAAGAGTGGATAGAGGCTTTTTGGGCACGGGATATTTTGGAGCTTTTCAGTATTGGGAAACGCTATTCCTTTTTGAAATTTCTGGAAATGTTGTGGCTGCAAAGTGGCGGTCAGTGTGAGTTGAACAGCTTTACAGCGGCTTGCGAGGCCAGTCGTCAGACGCTCGCAAATTATCTCGATGTTTTTGCGGCGACTGGAGTGGTCCATGTGATTCGCCCGTTTGCTAAAAATCCATCCCGCGAAATAGTGGCCATGCCGAAAGTTTATGGCTTTGATACAGGATTTGTTTGCCATGTGAGAGGGATTGCTCAATTGAGGCCGGATGACATGGGAGGTTTATGGGAACATCTCGTGCTCGATGAATTACTGTATCATTTGCAAGATGAGCCGATCCGTTACTGGAGAGACAAGCAAAAGCATGAAGTCGATTTTGTGTGGGTGCCGCGAGGTCGTTCGCCAGTTGCTATTGAGTGCAAATGGAGGTCTAAAAACGCGGAGCTTTCAAGTCTGCAGGCCTTTTCCACATTGTATCCCGAGGCCACACGATGGGTTGTTTGCGCAGATCGAAAGGACTGGATTTGCAAGGAGCGTAGAGGCATGAAATATATCGAGTGCGGGGTTATCAATTTACCTGAACTCATTGCTTCTCACAAAGGCACTAAGTCACAAAGTAAGGGAGCACGTTTGTCTCGAACGTGAAACGCATCGGAAGGTCATCGTCTTGCATGACCCAAATATAACCTTCCGCTGAGCCGCCAAGACGCGAAGAACAATACGCTTTAGACAGGATGACAGGATTAACAAAATTAACAGGATTGACCGCGGATCTCTGGGCTGAGCTTGGGAAGCCAAGCTGGCGTTTCTGATCCATCCTCACTGGCAAGCAAGCTTGCCGATTGGTCTGGCTCTGAATCGCCCTCTCGCTATGCGAGTTCAGCCCATCGCTCCGCAAACAAGAATGCCTCACAGATAGTCGCGAGAGGCACGGAGGTAGGAAAAGAAGCAAGCACGGCACGTCCGGAGGCCGACGCCCTGCCCAAAAATGTTTTTGCTGTCCCCTCCGCGTCTCCGCGCCTCCGCGAGAGTCCCCATCCGCCATTCGCAATTGCTAAGCCGTTGCGTTCATTGGCACGCCATTTACCATAAATTAAATCTACTGTTTACAAACTAATAAAATTAGTAATAAATATCGGTATTATACCGATAAAAAATGAAGGAAATCATTCAGCAAAAAATTGCAGACTCTATTCGTGCGGATGTCCCGATGCTCACGACGAGAACATCGGTTCATGTGCCAAATATACCCGGAAAGGCTTTTGCTGTTATTGGTATGCGACGTGCGGGGAAAACCTCGTTTTTATGGCAAAAAATTAGCGAGTTTCGTTCTGCGGGGATATCGCCAGAGCGATTGGTTTATTTCAACTTCGAGGATGAGCGGTTGGGGGAGATGAACGTTCAAGACCTCTCGCTTGTTGTGGAGGAATATTACCGCCTTTATCCCGAATATCGAGGTCGCCAGCAGGTCGTTTTTTTCTTTGATGAAATTCAAGTTGTGTCGGGATGGGAAAAATTTACACGCCGGTTGTTGGATTCGGAGAATGTGCAGCTTTGGCTTTCCGGTTCTTCCGCTCGACTATTGAGTCGAGAGGTTGCCACGAGCATGCGTGGACGATCGATGGAGGCTATCGTTTATCCATTTAGTTTTCGCGAGTTTCTCGTGCATGCAGAAATTTTTAATCAACCGCCAAAGCTAGGTAAAATGACTGCCAGAGAGCGTTCCTTGCTGGAGGCATCCTTCCTAAATTATCTGCGCTGTGGTGGCTTTCCTGAAGCTCAGGGGAGGACCTTGCGTGACCGAAATGCATTACTGCAAGGCTATGTGGATAGTGTGATTTTGCGCGACGTCGCTGAGCGACATCAGTTGACAAATTTATCCGCTATTCGGTGGCTCGTGCGTCAATTGCTCGCAAATGCAGGAGGTGCTTTTAGCGCAAATCGATTCCATAAGACTCTTCATTCGCAAGGTATCAGAGGATCCATCGAAGGATTGTTGGAAATCTACGCGCATTTAGAGGATGCCTTTCTCATTCAAGGGGTGCGTATCGAGGCGGGTTCCGAGCGCCAGCGTCAGGTAAATCCCGTAAAGACCTATCCAGTTGATCAGGGGCTCATCGCGGCGTTTGATCGCACGGGAAAAGAAAATATCGGACATGCATTGGAGACATGTGTTCTGATCCAGTTGTTGAGGCGTGGGGCTGAGGTTACTTGGGTGAGGACGCCTTCGAATTACGAAATTGATTTTCTCGCAAGATTTCCTGAAGGGGGAGTTGAATTGATTCAAGTCGCTGCCTCCTTGGAAAATCCTGAAACAGCGAATCGCGAATGGCGTGCTTTGGTTGAAGCAGGGGAGATGTTTCCACGCGCCAAGTTGCGGCTTATCACGCTCGATCCCGATAGCGCAAGGCATCTGCCCAAAGACCTAAAA
>JBEIMO010000153.1:0-4641 GCA_040378625.1 Verrucomicrobiia bacterium
GACGCCCGCCTCGCGGAGAGGACACCGGAGGAATGGTCAAATTCCTGGCTCAAACACCGGGATGCCCTCCTTGCGGCTGTTGCGGAAATCCAAAATCCCAGCCCCTCCAAACCTGACGAATCCTTTCCGATCAGCAGCGGCACGACACTTCCCTCCCCGGTCGTGCAGTTTTTTGTTCTGCTGGCGCGGCGGATGGTCATCTTCTCGCGTCGTCGGGATCAACTCCTCCTGCAACTCGGATTGGTTTTTGGATTTCCCCTGCTGGTGACCATCTTCGCATGGAACGGACTTCCTGCCGTAAAAAATCTTAGCATGGGCCTGGATTTAAATCTCGTTCAGCAACTCAACGAAGCCCGCGAATTCCTGATTCAATCCAGCAAAATCGGCAGCTTGGTCTCGGGAATCGTCATGTTCCAAGTCATCCTCCTCACACTCATGGGAGCCAACAATTCAGGCCGCGAGATCGCCTCAGAGCGTCCGATTTTTGAAAAAGAAAAACTCTCCGGCCTCTCTCCGCTCGCCTACATTGCCAGCAAGGCGGCGTTTCTCGGCCTGTTGATTCTCCCACAATCGCTGTGGATGGGATGGTTTGTGCATCGCGTCTGCGGATTCCCCGGCGACCTCACCGCCCAGTTGGGGCTTTTGGTTTTGGTCAATGCCGCCATGACCTCGGTGTGCTTGGGAATCTCCAGCATAATGAAAACCGCCGAGCAGGCTTCTCTGGTTTCGATCTACCTCGTCGGCTTTCAACTTCCGCTATCCGGGGCCGTCCTCGCCCTGCCCGATATCCTCGGTTCGATCGTGAGACCATTTATTTCGGCCTATTGGAGCTGGTCGGGCATATTGCAAACGCTCAAAGAGGAACGCTACTACGACATCGTTCAAATGATCGTCCAAAGCCCCCTCTCCCCATCCGCTCTCTGCATCTGGGTCCTCGGTGCCCACATCGCTGCCGGACTCTTGATCGCCTGGATCGGCTGCGAACGCCGGCAATTGGACTAAATCTCCTTCTGGCGTTTAAAAAATTTGTTCTTGCGAGGACCATGGCTCGCTTTAAAACTGAATATCCATCCGCTCGGGTGGCGAAATTGGCAGACGCGCCAGACTTAGGATCTGGTTCCGCAAGGAATGTGGGTTCGAGTCCCACCCCGAGCACTCCCCTCTCTAAACTCTCAAAAATCATGCATCGTCCGCGGACCCCCATGAATTCAGCACGAACAAAGCGGTCAAGAAAATATCCCTCCCGATGAAAAATTTTTCTGCCACCAAAAGCATCTTTTTTCTTGAGCGGGGTAGGCCGGATTTTTATTCTGATTCTCCTGTCAGGAATGACAACTGGCAGCCTGTGTATAACTTGTGAATAACTTAATTTCCCACCAACCCGTTTGGGACCAGATTTCAAAGATCATCCGTGAGCGCATCAGCGCCGATGGCTTTGATCGCTGGTTTTCTGGCATCCGCGTAGCATCTGCCACCGAGGATACGATTACTTTCAGCGTCCCGAATCCCATCCATCAATTTTTCATCGAAAGCAACTACCTGCCAATCGTCAACGAGGCGGTTCAGGCGACATTGCCGACGATTTTGAAGGTTCATTTTACAACTGCGACCGATATCGAACCCTCCGTGGCTCCTCGTCCGGCGGCACCAGTTGCCAAATCGACAAAAGAAAAGGCCCCGACCGGCGTTGGAATGAACCCTCGCAATACGTTTGATTCATTTGTTGTCGGCACGAACAACGAGTTCGCCCATTCCGCCGCCATGGCGGTTGCGAAATCCCCGGCGATGACCTACAACCCGCTCTTTATCTACGGCGTGAGCGGACTTGGCAAAACACACATCCTGCACGCTATTGGCCATCAGGTTCTTGCAAATAACAAATCCGCCAAGATCGTTTATCTTTCGAGCGAGCAATTCACAAACGAGTTCATCGATGCCATCCAGCACGGAACGCTCGTAAAATTCCGTAAGAAATACCGTCAGGCGGATGTGCTCTTAATTGATGACATCCAATTTTTCGCCGGCAAAGAACGCTCACAGGAGGAATTTTTCCATACCTTCAACGCGCTTCACGATGCCCACAAGCAGATCGTGCTTTCGAGCGACCGCCCAGCTAGTGAGATTGAAAAACTCGAGCAACGTCTGGTTTCCCGCTTCGAGTGGGGAATGACAGCCGAGATCCAACCGCCGGACACCGAGACACGAATTGCCATTCTTCGCAGCAAAGCCGAGGCCCTGAATCTTCAGATCGAACCATGGATCATCGAATTCATGGCCGACAAAATCCGGAACAACGTCCGCCGCCTCGAGGGTGCACTAATGCGCGTTGCTTCTTACAAATCACTCAGCGAAAAAGAAATAACACGTGAGGTTGTTGAAAATTTACTGCGCGACATTTTCCAAGAACAAGCCCGCAAAGCGGTTACAATCGACCAGATCCAGCGCCGCGTGGCCGAGCATTTCGATGTGCGTTTGGCCGACATGACCAGCAAGCGCCGGCCAGCGAATATCGCGTTCCCACGCCAAATCGCGATGTATCTTTCACGCCAGCACACCGGTTCCTCGCTCACAGACATCGGTGATGCTTTTGGAGGCAAGGATCACGGCACCGTTATCCACGCCTGCCGACTCGTGAAAAAGCGGATAGAGGAAGACGAAAAGACACGTCAAGTCATCAGCCTCCTCGATACCAAGCTGCAGCGCTGACCGGAGATTTTCTCCGAACCCGGCAGGATTGGTGGGCCACATGGACATAGTTTACTTCGATCTCGAAACCAAGCGCACGGCCAACGATGTGGGCGGTTGGAACAAAAAGCACGAGATGGGCATGTCTGTGGGCGTGACCTACAGCACCAAGGATCAATGCTACGAAATTTTCGGGGAAGACCGCGCTGCCGATCTCATCAAGCGCCTCCAACGTGCCGACCTCGTTGTCGGTTTCAATACCATTAGCTTCGATTATGAGGTTCTGATGGGATACACGATCCTTTCGCTGGCGGATGCTTTGGTGTCCCTCGATCTTTTGGTGGAAATTGAAAAATCTCTCGGGCACCGCTTGAAGTTGGAAGACGTCGCGCAGGGCACACTCGGCGTTGGCAAAATCGCTGACGGTCTTGACGCCATCACTTGGTGGCGCGAAGGGAAAATCATGGATATCGCGCAATACTGCTGCTTCGACGTCAAAGTGACCAAGCTGGTGCATGAGTTCGGAGTTCAGAATAAAGAGATTTTTTATAGCGACCGGTCCGGACGGAAACAACGGCTTGAGGTGAACTGGCGCCCATGATTCAGGCGCTCAAAGTTCCCAAAAACGTCTGGTATTTGTATTGGCTGGATCTCGACGAGGCCGTGCCACGTGGCTCGGACTGGTTCATCCCAACACTAGTGGTGGTATGCGACCGCACAGGAACGCCCGTTGGACCTCCTGAAATTCTGGAAGAACTGGATCAGCCGCGCATCGAGTCGATGCTCTACAAAATTTTCGACAAGACTCCCCCACCCGACCATTTGGTCATTCCCGAAAGCGCGGACTGGGATCAGGACGCCTGGAGGGACTTTTCGGCCGAATGCAAATTAGAAATCCGCTTCCAACCGGGCGATAAAAGCGCACCCGATGAGCTTCGCGCCGTCACACGCATGGTGGTGATGCAGTCGGGCAACGGCCAACCCGCGCATCCGCTCCCGCGCGAGGTGGCAGCGGGGTTGGTGCGAACCGCCCTGCGTTTGCGCTCAACAAAAAAACGAACCGACCTCCTGCGCATCGCCCTCGAGAAAGATTCCGACTGCTCGCTGGCACGCATTGAACTCGCCGATATCGAATTTCAGAGCGGAAACTGGAAGAACTGCAAAGAAGCCTACGAGGAAGTGATCCGCCGGGAATCCAGCCGCCGGGAAAATCCCCTTACGAGCTGGTGGAAGGACCTTGAGACCCGCCCCTACCTCCGTGCGATCTATGGTCGGGCGATGACCGATTGGCATCTCGCCAACTACACCGAAGCCGCTCGCTCTCTCGAAGACCTCCTCCTGTGCAACCCCGCGGACAATCAAGGCACGAGATTTCTCATTCCCATGCTCTATCTGCTGGCGGAGCTTCCCGAGAAAGCAGCCAGCTATTTGGTCGAATACAGCGAGACCTATCCGGATGACTTCAAAGAACCGTCCTTCCTCTTCGGCTGGGCGCTCTGCAGCTCGTTGGAAGGCCAAGAGGCACAGGCCCGCGCCAAATACATCGAAGGAATCCTGCGCAACATCTACATCGCCCCGATGCTGCTCGAAACCGAAGAACCTCCCCGCAACACGTGGCTGCCCGGCGACCGCGCGGAACCAAATTACGCCGCGGAATTCATCCAAAGCTACGCCGTTCTCTGGGATCGCGAACCCGGCGCCCTTCGCATTCTTCGTGAGGTTCACCAAGAAATGCTCCCGCGCATCGCACAAATCGTCCGTCACCGCGAAATGATGACCGATTTCAGCGATCAACACTACGAGCCCGATTTTAAAGCCAAGTGGCAGGAACTCGTGGCTGAGGAAGATCGCCTCACCGCACCGTAAACCGGAAGCCCGTTTCTCCTCCGTGAACTCTGCTGTGGTCAATACCTCTGGTTCCGCTTTAAAATCGACATTCCTGCTCGGTCTCCAAGC
>JBEIMO010000154.1:0-4572 GCA_040378625.1 Verrucomicrobiia bacterium
AAAGATGACGTCCGGCTCACGAGGCAGTTTTTTCAAGGCCTCGGCGAGGGATTCATTTGTTGAAAATGAACGGACGTCCATGCCGTTGGGCGGCTGTGCCGTGCTCCCAACCCCGCGAAAGCAAATGACGTCCCAACCGCCTGCTTGGAGCGTTTTGGAAAGAATGGTTCCGATTTCCCCGGTGGCGAAGTTTGTGATGCGACGCACCGAGTCAATCGGTTCAAACGCCGGTCCGCAGGTAATGCAGGCAAGGCGTTTCATGGGCTTTTTAAAACCGGCGGTTAGTGACGGACGTGGCGAGTGCCAGTGAAGACCATGGCCACACCTTTTTCGTTGGCAGCTTGGATAACTTCTCCATCGCGCACGGACCCGCCCGGCTGAATCGCCGCGGTTGCACCCGCTTCGGCAGCGGCAAGGAGTCCATCGGCAAATGGGAAGAACGCATCACTGCAGACCACGCTGCCTTTGAGGGACAGTCCGGCCTCCTGAGCTTTCCACACGGCGATGCGTGAGGAATCCACGCGGGACATCTGGCCTGCGCCAATTCCCAACGTGCGGTCGCTGCCGGCATACACGATGGCATTTGACTTCACGTGTTTGACAACTTTCCAACCGAATTCCATGGCCTCGATCTCCGCTTTAGTTGGCGGACGACCGGTAACAACCTTGTGTTCGAGTTCCGGCAAATCGGCCGTGTCGGAGTCTTGGACAAGCAATCCACCGATCACGCCGCGAATGTCGCGTCCGGTTTGCGTGAGAGGCTTGAGAATCCGCATGAGACGGAGGTTTTTCTTTTTCTGAAGAAGCGAACGGGCTTCGGAGTCGAAATCCGGTGCAATGATCACCTCGCTGAAAATCTCACAGATCGCCTTGGCCAGCGGAACTGTGATGGGGCGATTGCAGATAATGATGCCGCCAAACGGAGCCTGCTTGTCTGTGGCAAACGCTTTTTCCCATGCTTCGCGGAGATCGGGATCGCTTCCAACGCCACAGGGATTCGTGTGTTTGAGAATCGCCACCGTGGGCTTGCTGAATTCGGAGATCAGATTCGCAGCGGAACTGATGTCTAGAATATTGTTATACGAAAGTTCCTTTCCGTGGAGTTTTTCGAAATGGGATCCAAAATTTCCATAGAGTTCGGCTTGCTGGTGGGGGTTTTCACCGTAGCGCAACCGCATTTCAAGCGGCAACTCGAGGCGGAAACGACTGCATGTTTCCTGCTCGCGATTGAGGAAGGAGGAAATGGCCGCATCATAAGCCGAAGTGGTCGCAAAGGCTTTAATAGCGAGACGCTCGCGCAGGGCGCGCGTTGTTCCACCCTGTTCCTCTTTCATATCCTCCAAAACAGCCGCGTAGTCAGAGGGATCGGTCACCACACAGACCGACTGATAGTTTTTCGAGGCGCTGCGAATCATTGACGGACCGCCAATATCAATTTGCTCGATGGCCTCCGGAAGCGTGACTCCTTCACGAGCGATCGTGGCCTCGAAGGGATACAAATTAACCACGACGAGATCAATCGGGCGGATGCCGTGGGCTTTTGCCTGTTCTTCATGCTCGTGATTATCCCGAAGATAAAGCAGACCTCCGTGAATTTTTGGATGCAGCGTCTTAACCCGTCCCTCGAGGATTTCAGGTGATCCGGTAAAGTTCGATACTTCGACATTCGGGATGCCTGCTGTTTGGAGAGCCTTAGCGGTTCCTCCGGTGGAAAGAATTTCAACGCCATAGGCGGCGAGTTCACGGGCAAATTCGACGATTCCGGTCTTATCGGATACCGAGATCAGGGCGCGTTGGATTTTCATTTTGGAGGGACAAAACTATTGGGATGCCAAGCAAAGTTCAATAGGGAAAAGGATTCTCCCACTGCTCAATGATGGGCTTCTTCACGGCATAAAAAAGGGGCCCGAGAACGGACCCCTTTGATTTTGAATGGATGTCGACGATCTTAGAGTGTCTTGCAGAACTCTTCGATGCGGTCGATGCCGGATTTGATGACATCGAGGCTCGTTGCGTAGCTAAGACGGATCGTGCGGTCGTCACCAAAGGCGATACCAGGAACGACAGCGACGTTAGATTTGCTCAGCAAGCGGTCAGCAAAATTTTGGGATTTGATACCGAGGGATCCGATGTTCGCGAGAACATAGAACGCACCTTGCGGGCGAACGGCCTTCACACCAGGAATCTGGCTGAGGCGTTCAAACATATACTGACGGCGAACATCGAATTCTTCGCGCATGTCGGTGACGCATTGTTGATCGCCGGTGAGAGCCGCGAGGCCGCCGTATTGGGCGAATGAACAAGGATTGGATGTCATGTGCCCCTGCATGGCGTCGATGGCACGAGCGATTGGCTCTGGTGCGGCGAGGTAGCCGAGGCGCCATCCGGTCATCGAATATGCTTTGCTGAAGCCATTCACGGTGATCGTGAGGTCGTAGGCTTCTGGCGAGATCGAGGCGATGCTGACGTGTTCTGCGCCATCGTAAGTGAGTTTTTCGTAAATTTCGTCGGAGAGAATGTAGATGTCCTCTTCAGCGGCAACTTCAGCGATCGCGCGAAGTTCCTCACGGGAATAAACCGAACCGGTTGGATTGCCCGGTGAGTTGATGATGATCATCTTCGTGCGAGGAGTCATCGCATTTTCAAAATCCTGAGCGGTCATCTTCCAGTTGTTCTCTTCGGAAGTTTGAACGATGACAGGATGTCCACCCACGAGGCGAACCATCTCAGGGTAGCTGAGCCAGTAAGGAGCAGGAATGATCACCTCGTCACCTTCATTCACCACAGAAGCGATGGCGTTGAAGCAGGAATGTTTGGCTCCGGCGCTAACGATGACCTGATTCGGTTTGTAGTCGAGGCCGTTGTCTTTGAGAAATTTTTGAGAGATCGCTTGGCGAAGCTCGGGAATTCCGGAGCTTGGCGTGTATTTGGTGCGGCCCTGTTGGAGAGCGGTGATCGCTGCAGCCTTGATGTGCTCCGGCGTATCGATATCCGGCTCACCTGCTCCAAATCCATAAACCTCGATGCCTTCGGCTTTCATGGCTTTCGCTTTGCTATCAACCGCGAGGGTGAGAGATGGTGACAGTTGTGTGAGACGGGACGCAATTTCCATAGTTGTTGTTTTTTAAAATGTATCGGGTTGTTTCCTGAGGCAAAGACCCGCAAACCGGCTTTGACAAGGATTTCTCCTCTCAAGAAGGCGGGCAACTTATCGGTCAGGCGACCTGCCCGTCAACCCTCAAGTTCTCAAATCCGGGCGATTTCTATAGAAAAATACACCCCATTATTTCTCGGGAACTTTGATTTCGTAGATCGTCGTTCCTCCCTTGCCGGCACCATCATGGGCTTGTATGCCCAATTCTTTGTAGGCGCGCTCGAGCCCGACCGGGTCATTGCGGAGATGAGGAAAAAGGCGTTTGAGCCGTTCTTTGACCCAACGTTTGGCCATTAGGCGGTCGATGGGAGCAACCGGTTGCTCGTCTTTGAGACTCTCGCGGAGGAAATCCAAAAAACCAAGTTTCATGGTGATGGCAGATGATTAGGGACTATCGGGCTCCACAATCCGTGCAGCACGGCGAGCGGCACGGCGTTTAAAAACCGGAAACATCGCGGCGTAACTGCCGATCGCTGCGGGGATGGATAAAAACAGAGAGCCAATGAGCAATGGCTGCCCCATACCCAGAAAGGTTGTCCATTGCATCATGTCTCGAATATGAAAATCGTGAAGTTGAGCAGGGGCGGAAACCTCATGAAAATAAGAGAGGAACCGAAACCCGATGGCATATTCGATCTCAAGCAGCAAAGGCCAAAAGGGCGCCACCACATCATGCAAGGTTACGGCAATCACCGCCGCAATGGGGTTGCAACGCAGGACATAGGCTGCTCCAAGACACAACAGGGTTTTAACGCCAAAAAGCGGGGTAAAGCCTACAAAAATTCCGATGGCCACGCCGCCCGCAAGAGCCTTGGGGCAATCATGCAACTCGAGGAGTCTCGCTGCGAGCGACCTGAAATAGCTGAGGGTTTTCTTTAACACGACGAATTACCAATATCACCCGCACGAAGGCTTAAACAAACGAAAAGCAGATTTTTAATGAAACCCCCACTCAAAACCCGACTGGAAGCCCTCAATAGGCAATACGGTCTGAACGTTGTCAAAGTTCAGGCTGTCGCTGAAATCGACTTCCCAAGCTCCTCCACTATTCGGTTGAAGGCTTGCTGCAAAAATAACACCACCATCAACAGGGCAGTTTTTGGCATCCGCCCAGGATGATGTCAGAAATTTCCGGCGACCCAACGCGCAGAGTTCGTTAGGAACCCAATCCCAATCCTCCGATGCAGGATAAACACCATGCTCCAAAAGCAGGACATAGTCTTGGGGACTCAGCGAGGAGGAATCCGATGAAAGAATCCATTTCCTTTCATTGAGCGGACCAAAAGCAAACGCCTTCACAGAATAATGGTGGAAGTGCCCACATTCCAGAAATTTGCCTGCATCTCGCTTTTGTTCAAATTCAGCCCGATCCCAAAAGAAATATTCTCGACCATGTTCTTCACCTGCACGGGGCGATC
>JBEIMO010000155.1:0-4492 GCA_040378625.1 Verrucomicrobiia bacterium
GATGCCGACTGGGATCATCCGCTTGAAAGCGTGTTTATGGATCACCCGGAGCGGGTAATGCCATTCACCGTGCGCGAGTATCGCCTACTCGACGGAACCGGACGCGTCCTGCACGCCACCGAGAAGAATCATCAGGCGCGCAACGTCATCGCCTTCGAGGGCAGCATTTCCACCGACTGCCTACGCTTGGAAATGCCATCCCGGCAAAGCAACGCCCCGGCAGCCGTCTTCGAAGTTCGGATCACGGCCTCGTAACGGACATTCTATTAGTTGCATCTGAGTTCACCCGAAGGAAGAAGAGGCTCAGTAGCCTGAGGCCCGGGTCTTCGGGGTCCGTATTCTTTAATGATTTAATCTTGTTGTTTTTCCAACAACCATCCGCGCGTTGAAGAGCGTAAGCGGTGCATCCTGCCGAAAGCCATGGTGGTTGTTAAGCAATGCGGCGTGCAGCACATCGACGGCACCAGTGGCGAGATGTTGGGGGCGGTAGTCCATACCGGTCATTCCCTTCACTTCCTTTCCACCGTGCCAGTTGAAGGTGGAAAAACCGAGTTTCTCCGGAATCGAAAATCCCGCCTCGTGCAGGAGCGGCAGATGATTTGGCAGGCCGATCACGACATCGATTTTGTGATCGCGAACCCACGCGCGAACCACTCGCTGAGATGGCGCGTCATCATGGAAGATCGGCGCCGGCGGTTCTCCGCTCGGCAAAAAAGCAGCCAAGTAGCCGGCGCTGAATTGTTGGTTCACGCGGCCATCCGCGCTTTCAGGGACCCACAAGCCAGGTCGTTGGTAACCGAGTTTTTTCAATTCGCCGACATGGCGCAGCATATCGAGGTATTGATTCGTGCTGACGCGGTGAATGCCTTCAAGACGCACCGAGTAGCCGATGGTGACAAAGCAGAAAGCCTCGGTTGCCACCTCGGGGAATGCCTCATCGTAGCGAATTCTCGGGGCAAGCAGCCCCCCGCGAATGCCGCGTGAGCGCAAGACGCGCAGCAACGATTCCCATTCGTTCATGGGATCGGAGAGCACGAATTTCTGAGCCTCGTAGCCAAGTTCGTGCGCGCGCGCTGACATCGATGGCCATGTTGTTTTGAGTGAGTCCTGGCTTTTGTCATCGATGATGCAAGCCATCACGGAGCGGAAATGTTCGGGTTGCACCCGCGAGCGATAGGCCGCCAGCGCGGCGAGCGCAGGGTCGGGACGATAGCCAAGTTTCTCCGCCAAGTCGCGAATCCGTTCTTTGGTCGCCGATGCAATCTGAGGCGAATCACGCAACGCAAGCGAAACACAGGCCACAGTGACCTCCGCCTTGTGGGCAATATCTTTGAGAGTAATGCGGCGCTTCATAGCGACAATTTCTTAACTGATTAAATAGGCTCATTGAAAGCCATTCCCTTCAAAAAGTGCCCGATCAATTTTGCCTCGATCAAGAGCCTGTTTATCAGTCTGTTTTAGCGCCTTCGCCGCAGGCACTTTTATTGCGGATTGAGGAGTGCGAAGCACTTCCTCTGTAAAAATGACGAAGAAAGCAAAAAATCCGTAAAGCCGCGGGGAAGGATGCCGATCATTAGATTAGCAACACGATTCAAAATCATGATCAATAATCCCTCTCAAATGATTTTCTTGGCGGCGGAAGGATATCTGGAACTCGGCATGCCGGAGTTTGCGCGACGCGAATACGAAAGCCTCAATGCCGAAACGAAGCAAAGCCCGGTAGGATTGACGCTACTTATTGAAATCCACCGCGCGGAGGGAAATATCGCCGAGGTAAAAAATCTCACCGAAAAACTCTGCATCATTGATTCGGACAATGTGGATCGTTGGATTGATCTGGCTCTGATGCTGCGGGAGGAAGATTCACTCGAAAGCGCAAAAGAAATTCTTTTGGAGGCTGCGGATCGATTTCCCAATACAGCGATGGTGCATTTCCATCTGGCCCGATTTGAATGCAATTTGGGCAATCTGGCACTCGCCAAGGAACATCTGGGCCGATCCAAAAAACTCTGCCCCGTTTGCCGGGTCTTGGCCCTGACCGACGAAGCCGACCTCCTGCCGATCTGGACAGACCACAGCACTCCCCAGCTGAATTTTTGATTATACCAATCGAAGTTTTTGCCGAATTATTTTGGTAACTTCATTTTGATTCTCGATCGCCGCCCGATATTTAAACGCAACATCAATAGAAGCTGCCCTCTGTTTAAAAACAGCCAAATGCACCTTTTCATCAGGCTCGCCGAGGATAGTGAAGTTTGTTTTGATTCCTGTGATAAAGTTGCCGAATGTGGCGGCTCCGGCAATGCAGATGACGCCGCTGCAGGTCTTATTGCCGCCGATGTTCCGCAGGCCGCCGATGCTGGAAATGCCACACCAAAAAACTGCACTCATAAAGGTGGCGTAGATGCTGTAAATGTCGTGGCATTCGCCTACGAACCTTACAGCAATCACTCAAAAACAAAGGGGCGCTCCGCGCAGCGCAGAAATAAAATCCGCTATCGGGTTAAAGCTGCGTAAAAGGCAAGCCGATGATGTTTTCATCGTAGAGGCGAGGCGCGGTGTCGTTATTGATCACCACGCCGAGCCGGGCGCGATGGCTACCCACGAAATCCCGTAGCCCACCCAGATCGCGCGCCGACACGGTCGTGGTGTGTTTGATTTCCACCGCCACCAAGCCGAATGCTCCTTCAAGCACAAGATCCACTTCGGCCCCGCCGCCGGTGCGGTAGTAAGAATAATTGTGGGAAACTCCCATCGCATTTAGTTGACGCAGGATTTCCTCCACTACCATGCTTTCCCACGAGGCCCCCATCTGCGGATGACTGAGCGCGGCATCCCGGTCGGGAAGACGCAGCAGGGCGTGAAGGAGTCCGTTATCCCGCAAATAGCCGCGCGGGTGTTTGACCACGCGCTTGAGCGAATCTTTGGTGTAGGACGGCACGGTCCGCCAAACGAATGTTCCGTGCGCTATATCAAAGTAATCCCTCGCCGTAGGTTGAGAAACGCCGAGTGCGCGTGCCACCTCGGCATAGTTGATCACCCGACCGGAGAGACCTCCCAGCATTTCGAGAAACCGACGGAAACGCACATCATCAAGTCCAGGAAACAGGCGTTTCACATCCCGGTAAAGATATGACTGGATATATTGCTCCATCCAGATCGACCGGAATTGCGCGTCTGGATTCAGCCAAGGCTCGGGGAAGCCACCGCGAAACCAATAGTCGTGAGCAAGCCGGATGTCGCCACGATGCTCGAGCCCGTTGATGAGATCCTGCGGGACCGCTTTGCAATCCTGCAACCGCCGTAAAAAACTATCTCGCCCGGTCGTGCCCGTAACCTCCTCCCAAGAAAATGGGGCCATCTCAATAATGCCCACTCGGCCGGCGAGGCTTTCGGAAATCGAGCGAACCAAGGCCGGCGAACTCGAACCAGTGATGGCAAAGCGCCCCTTTTCAGAACGATGATCATCAATCGCCACCCGCAAAGCAGGAAACAACTCACGAAGAAACTGGGCTTCATCCAATGCGGTTTGCGCCGGATGGAGACGCAAAAACCCATCGGGATCGCGGGAGATTATATCGTAATCAGCACGCCGCTCCAAATCGAAATGCCTCCACTCTTGAGGCAAGGTGTGAAGCAGAGTCGTCTTGCCGCATTGCCGAACTCCGAGCAAAAACACACATGGAAACGCCTTTAAATAGTCTTGCATTAATTGGGTGCAGGCGCGTTCCATATCTTGCATTATGAAATGCTCTGTTTGAAATTGCAAGGTATCTTCACATGAAAAGGCAAACACTAGCGGGCACCCCAACGATGCCGACATAGCCTTCTTTGGCGCTGCGGAGTTTCCATGTGGCCCTACGAGCGAGGCGGCTTTTCTCGCAAAGCACATTAAATGCCTTGTAAAACAGGAATTCATTCCTTATTTACAAGGCAAATGATAAAACGCCACGTTGAGGCAGTCTTGAGGACACGGGTTTTTCAAACGCCTGTGGTAGCATTGCTGGGTTCGCGACAAGTGGGCAAGACGACGCTGGCTCGGAGTTTGGAAATTGGAAAGCCTATTCGTTATCTCGATTTGGAGCGCCCGTCTGACATTGCCAAACTAACGGACCCGGAACTTTATCTTGGCAAGTTTGCAGACCATCTGGTCATCCTTGATGAAATTCAACGATTGCCGGAGTTGTTTCCAGTGCTTCGCAGTCTGGTGGATGAGAGGCGCCGCGCGGGCGAAGCCTTCGGGCATTTTCTGATTCTCGGGTCAGCATCGCCAGAGCTTCTCCGACAAAGTTCCGAGACGCTTGCCGGTCGAATCAGCTATCTGGAGCTTTGTCCGTTCAATCTCACTGAACTTAAAAGTCGAGACAAGGAGATGGATCGCCACTGGTTTCGCGGCGGATATCCCGACAGCTTTCTAGCTGCGGACAATTCAGCTTCCCGCCAATGGTGTGAGGATTTTATCATCAGCTATGTTGAGCGATATCTGCCTCAA
>JBEIMO010000156.1:0-4488 GCA_040378625.1 Verrucomicrobiia bacterium
AATGTCTATGACCAGAATGTGAATCGTCATGGGTTCCGCTGGCGCTTGGATGGCCAAAACGGATTTCTTTTTATGAACGAGGCGCAGGTGCGTTGGAATCATGCTGAAAAAGAAATCGGACTGCCGGGCCAAGCCAAATCGGGTATTTGGATTCAGACAGGAGAAATGGCCGACACACTCCATGAGAGCACGCAGAGCGGAAATTACGGCCTCTATTTTATCCTCGATCAAATGATCTTTCGTGAGGACGCCTCCCATTGCGCTGCGCCAGCGGTGAAATCCAAGGGGAGCAGCAAATCCTGCGAGACATCTTGCGACTCCAAAAAATCCTCCCAAGGTTTGGGATGGTTCACCCGATTGGCCTTTACTCCAGAGGATCGTAATTTGGTGAATTTCTATTTCGATACCGGCTTGAGTTACAAAGGCCTGATTCCAGGTCGTGATGAAGACGCTTTAGGCATCGCCTTCGCCTATGCTCAACTTGGAGATACCGCAAGCGTCGCCATGGTGGAGGAGGGATCAGATGTCGTCGGTTCGGAAATGGTTTTGGAAGCGACCTATCAATTTCAGGTCACTCCATGGTGCGTGCTGCAACCCGACGTTCAATACATCATCAACCCAAATGGAACCAGTGATGTTGGCAACGCACTTGTCATCGGCGCCCGTTGCTCGATTACATTCTAATTTCTCCAATTGGGTTAGTCGCGATTCCTAAAATCCGGTCTCATTTTTAGACCTCTCGGACCAGTCGAAAATCTTTGCGAAATTCGGCTGGTCCCCTAGGATTGTGGAAATGGCAAAGCGTCGCGTTCTAAATGTTGGCCCCCATACACTGGGTGGTCGGGAGTTGCTTTTTATACTTGGCCCATGCGTCATAGAAACGCCGGCTTTTACGCGTCGTATGGCCACCAAGATCAAAAGCATCTGCGACGGGGAGGGCGCCTCCTTTGTTTTCAAGGCTTCCTACGACAAGGCGAACCGCACTTCCGTAAAATCATTTCGCGGCACATCGGTGCGTGATGGTTGTGCCTTGTTGGCTGAAATTGGCGCATCGATCGGGGTTCCGGTAACAACCGATATCCACTCGCCCGAGGAAGCCGTTATTGCGGCGGAATACATCGATATCCTGCAAATCCCTGCCTTCCTCTGTCGTCAGACCGATTTGATTGTCGCGGCCGCCGAAACCGGTCGCATCGTGAACGTCAAAAAAGGCCAATTCCTCGCTCCGTGGGATATGAAAAATGTCGCTACAAAACTCGTGGCCTCGGGATGTCGGGATTATTTTTTCACCGAGCGTGGAACGACCTTCGGCTACAATAATCTTGTTGCGGACATGCGTGCGATCCCCTGGATGCAGGAACTCGGAGCGCATGTTGTATTTGATGCGACCCATTCGGTGCAACGTCCCGGCGGGGCAGGGGAGACCACCGGTGGCGATGGGCGCTTGGCTCCAGTTCTGGCTCGTTCGGCGGTCGCCGCGGGTTGTGATGGCGTATTTATCGAAACCCATGAAAATCCCGCGAAGGCCCTCTCGGATGGACCGAATCAAGTTCCGCTTCGCGATTTGCCAAAGCTCATTAAACAACTGAAGTCCATTCGTGATGTGGTTGCCTAAAAATTGCATTTTCCTTTTGCTTGCGGCGGCTTCGGTGTCGTCGCTCTGGGCGCAATCGGCTCCTGCCAAAGACAAGGACGATGTGGAGTTTCCTGTCCCTGTCGGGATGCCTGTGAACGGCATCAAAATTCCCCATTACGACAGCGCAGGAAAGTTGCTCATGCTTTTCGAGGCGGAAACGGCTCTTAAAACTGACGAGCGCCGTATCACGATGAAAAATCTCAAGCTCGAGAGCTTGGATGATGACGGTAAAAAACTTTTCATCAATATGCCGGAATCCTTTTTTGATCTCGATAGCCGCCTGTTGACTGGCAACAATACGGCATCCATCCGTCGCGAGGATTTTACAATCACCGGCGATGCCATTGAATTCAATACCAGCACGCGATTTGGAACCATGCGTGGCAATATTTTAATGACAATCCAACTTGATAATAACCCCCAATGAGCACTCCCTCCCGCATCGTTTTATTTGTTACGTTTTGCATGCTGAGCCCAGTTTTTGCCCAGCAGGATCAACCCACAATGAATCCCTCCGAGAACAAAAGCGGAGGATTTTTTAATCTCATCAGTGGAGATCGTCCCAAAGGCGCCCGCACGGAAATTTCTGCATCCGACGAAGTGACTTTTGATAACGAAAAAAGCATCGCTCAATTCTCCGGTCGCGTTGTGGTGAAGGATGCCCAGTTCACAATGACCTGCGACAAGCTGATCGTCTATCTCGGCAAGGACCGCAAAGGAATTGATACCGCAGAAGCCGTGGGAAACGTGGTGATTATTCAGGAAAAATCAGATCCCCAAAACACATCTCCCAAATCCGTGGGTCGGGCTGGCGAAGTCACCTACAAGCCGGCAATCGGTGAGGTGACGATGCGTAAATGGCCATCCATTCAGCAAGGCATCAATAATCAGGTCGCAACGGACGAATCGACAGTCATGATTCTCAAAAGCAGCGGCCAGTCGCGCACGATTGGTGCCAGCAAAACACTTATTAGCGATACGGCAACGAAACAATGAGCGACTCTACAACTGAATCTCCGCTGCTCCGAACAGAGGGCCTTGTAAAAGTCTACAACCGCCGATCGGTGGTTAATGGCGTCGATATTCATGTCAAAAAAGGGGAGATAGTCGGCTTGCTCGGCCCGAATGGTGCGGGAAAAACAACGACGTTCTATATGATCGTTGGCCTGGTGCGGCCGAATGGCGGTCGTGTCTTTTTTCAGAATGGGGACGTCACCACGATGCCGATGTATCAGCGCGCACGTCACGGAATGGGCTACCTGCCGCAGGAGGAATCGATTTTTCGCAAACTCACGGTGGAAGAAAACATCCTCGCGATTCTTGAAACAACCGGAGCGCCAAAGAAAGAACGCAAAGCGCGCTGCGAGGAATTGCTGACAAGGTTCGGCATTGACCACATCGCCAAAAATGAAGCGCTCACGCTCTCTGGTGGGGAAAAACGCCGCCTCACGATTGCCCGCTCGCTTGTTACCAATCCCTCTCTCCTCATGCTGGATGAACCATTCAGCGGCGTTGACCCGATCGCGGTTCATGATGTCCAGCAGATCATCCAGGATCTCCGTTCCCAAGGGTTGGCAATTCTCATCACCGACCACAATGTGCGTGAAACGCTCAACATCGTGGACCGCGCCTATCTCATCTACGAGGGCAGGGTGGAGAGCCAGGGAAATAAAGATTTTCTCCTCAACGATCCAATCAGTCGGAAGCTCTATCTGGGCGAATCCTTCGTGATGTAAAAATCCCTCGCGAAGCGGCGCCACTCATTAGCTTGAACGGGCATTATTTTTCATTGGGTTTTTTTACGCGCTGATGACACGTGTCTTGCGCGGAGAAAATATTTTTTGAACGGATCGCGAAGTTCGTTGTCCAACGTATAGACGCATCCACTGATCTCACTGATCGGTGGCGTGCGTCAGAAGTTTTTTTGAACCAAAGAAAATTAAAAACAATGGCTATCGAAGATACAGATACTGGATTTCAACTCTACCTCCGCGAGATCGCAGAATACCCTCTGATTACTGTCAAAGAGGAAATTCGCCTGGCGAAGCTCATCAAGCGAGGCGATCAAGAGGCACGCGCCAAAATGGTGCGTTCGAATTTACGCCTCGTTGTCAAAATCGCCCGCGACTACAGCAATTATGGCCTTCCTCTCTTGGATCTTATTTCCGAGGGGAACATCGGCTTGATGAAAGCGGTGGAGCGCTTTGACCCGAAAAAAGGCGGCAAACTTAGCACCTATGCGGCTTGGTGGATCAAACAATCGATTAAACGAGCTTTGGCGAACCAAAGTAAAACGATCCGTCTGCCGGTTCATTTGGTGGATAAAATTGCCAAGCTCCGCCGGGTTTCCAATCAGATGACTGAGGATCTTGGTCGAGAGCCCTCCGATGAGGAATTGGCGGAAGAAGTCGGCATGGCTGCCTCAAAAGTGGCGGCTCTTAAAAGTGCTGCCATACGCCCGACTTCCTTGGATCAACCGCTCGGAGATGATGATGGAACGTTGCTCGGTGAGATTATCGGCGATGAAGATGCTTCCAGCCCCTTTGAAATGCTTCGAGACAAGGATATGAGGGATGAGGTGGGCGATTTGTTGGACGTTCTCGATGACCGTGAGCGCCGCATTATCAACTGCCGCTTCGGGCTGGACGGTCAAAAAACCAAGACGCTTGAAGAGGTTGGGGTAAAATTTGGTGTCACCCGCGAGCGCATCCGCCAGCTGCAAAATATCGCCCTGCGCAAACTGCGTCGCGCCCTTGCAAAAAAGGAACGCTCCAAAGTCGAGTCGCCTGTTTAAGCCTGATTTTTTCATGGGTAGAGTCGGAGCCGGATGTGCGTTTGGGTGCGCCATCCGG